>NZHI01000023.1 GCA_002691345.1 Synechococcus sp. MED650
TGAATCTGCACGCTGAGCCCCGCTTCTTCAATCAGGGGCCGGAGCTCAGCGATGGCTTCGAGGGTGGCCAAGGGAATCACCACCTTTCCGCCGGGTTGCAGCCTTTGCAGAACCTCTCGGAGCAGAGCAGCCCGCTGGCGTCCGCCACCTCCGAGTAGAACTCGATCAGGCCGTTCCAGGCCTGCCGGCAGGGTTCCTTGCATCAGGTTCAGAGCATCGCTTTCGAGAACGGCCACAGGGCACACCCCCAGCCGTTGGGCATTGCTGCTGATCAGCTGCGCTCCACCCGCCCGCCGTTCGACGGCCAGGAGCTGGAGCTGAGGGCGGAGCCGCAGGGCTTCGAGTCCCACGCTGCCAGTTCCAGCCCCCAGATCCCAGAGCACTCCCTCGGCCGGCAGGTTCAGCTCCGCCAACAGCTGAATCCGCACTTCCCGTTTGGTCATCAGCCCCGGGTGGTCGTCGTGTTGAAGGAACAGGCCGTCGTCGAGACCGAACAGAGGAAGGGTGTTGGGCAGGGGCGGCGCGGGGGGGTTGGCGATCAGCAGCGCGATCAGCAGCGGCTCGGTGTCCTCCGGCAGGGGGCATCCTGGGTCGACGCAACGCACCCGTTCATCGGCATGGCCAAGGTTTTCGCACAGCCAAAGCTGGGTGCAGGCCTCCAGGCCACTGCTGCGCAAGATGCGTTGCACAGTGTCGGCTCCCCCTTGCTGGGGATCGGTGAGCACCGCTAAGGCGCTGGGCCGTTTCTGCAGGGCTGCGGCCAGAACCTCGGGATCACGGCCATGCAGGCTGACCCAATCGGCGTCCTGCCAGGGGCGGCCGATGCGTGCAAACGCCAATTGCAAGGAGGTGGGTGCGGGGTGGAAGCGGAGTCGGCCAACGCCCAACCGTTCCAGCAGGCTGCGGCCGATGCCGAACCAGAGCGGATCGCCACTGGCAAGAACCACCACGGTTTCTTGCTCTGGAATCCTCTCGAGGTTTGTGGCCAGTGTGCGGGGATCGTCGCTGTTGATCAGCAGCGGGCAGCTGCTTCCCAGCCATTGCCTCAAGGCCGGTTGCAGCCGGCGAGGAGCGGCCACATGCTGAGCAGCACGGATCAGGATCTGCTGCGCCTGCGTCAGGGAGGCTGGAGCCCCAGCATCGGTGCCAATCACATCGATCATTTCTACATTCTGTGGCCAGGGTTAAGGCGTCGATGACTCCGGGATCGCTTCTGTCTGATCGGTTGGTTGCTGCAGGGTTCATTCGCCCGGCCGTGCTCATGCGCGGGCTGCAGCTGAGCCGCCCTTCCCTTGGGCGCTGGCCCGTGAGCCTGGTGATTGGCCTGAGTGGCTTGCTGGTGGAACCTCTGGCNTGGCTGCAGAGCTGTCTGCTCTCCCGACGGATCCGTCGCGTTCAGTTGCCGGAGGCTCCGATTGTGGTGATNGGCCACTGGCGCAGTGGAACCACCTATCTGCATCAGTTGCTAGGGGCGGATCCGGGGATGGCGACCGCGCGGAACGCGTTGACGGTGGCGCCCCACGTGGCATTGCTGCTGAAGCCNTGCCTCACGTGGCTTTTGGCCAGGGTGATGACCCGGATCAGGCCGATCGATGCGGTGCCCTGGANCCCACACGATCCTCAGGAGGATGAGCTGGGTCTGGCNCGACTCACCATGGACACCAACATGGCCGGGATGGCTTTTCCGCGCCAGTACNCCTTTCACTTTCATCGCTCGGTGGAGCACACCACCCGGCGCTATGAGCGGCAGTGGTTGCAGTTCACACGACTGACCTGGTTGCACGATGGCGCCCGAAAAGCTGAGCTGCTGATTAAGAACAGCGCCCACTCGGCCCGGGTTCCGATGGTGCTGCGCCACTTCCCCAAGGCTCGGTTTGTGTTGTTGCGCCGTGATCCTGAGGCGTCGATCCGATCGCTGGTGCAGGTGAAACAGCGTCTGGGAACTCTGGTGGGATTGCAGCCGCTGCCGGATGTGATCACCCAGGTGGAGGAAACGGTGGCAGCCCACCGAGCCTTGATGNGGGCCTTCGAAAAGTCCCGTGCGGCGATCCCCGAGGGCCAGTTGCTTGAGCTGAACTACAGCGATCTGGTGAGCGATCCCCTGGCGGCGGTGCAGCGAATNCACAACCACTTCGGCCTGCCGGGCTGGCAGCGGGCGGAAGCCCCGATCCGGGAACGCATTGCCCAGGCCAGCCATTACCAGGCTGATCCGGTGCAGTTGCCCGCGGCTGCGGAGCAGCGGTTGCAGCAACTGCTGGAGGCGTGATGAGCACATGCGAACGCCGGCGTCAGCGTCTCCATGAGCTGTTGCTGGCCCTGATTGCCCGGGAGGACGAGCTGCCCCTGCTCGATCCCGATCAGCCGGAGCTCGAGGGCAGCGCTTCACCGGGACGCTGGCTGGATCAGAACCGCCGCAGCCTGCAGCGCTACCAGGCGTTGGTGCGCACAGCGGTCACCCTCGATGCGCTATTGGATGCCGAGGAAAGCTCACAAAGCTTCCCGACTGGCTGAGCGCCGTAAACCTGGCAATCTGGGNCGACTCTCGGCCACAGCATGGCTCCGCTCGGTCTGTCGACGTTGAAATCCCTTTTGGGCCGAGGCAAGAACGGCAAGCCCTGGCAGCCCCCAGAGGCGAGCTGGAGTCGACCCTTTGGGCTGGGATGGAGTGATCCCTACACGGTGCGCTACGCCAGCAACCTGGATGACGGCCCNAACCACGGCATGCCCCTCGGCGGTTTTGGGGCGGGCTGTTTCGGTCGGGCTCCTGACGGAAACATCAATCTTTGGCACCTGGACGGCGGTGAGCACTGGTTCGGCGTGTTGCCCGATTGCCAATTCGCCCTGTTTGAAAGCAATGGCACCAGCACGCGAGCCCACGCACTGGCGGTCAAGCCCCAGGCTGATGCCTCTCGCCCGGATGCAGGTCAGCCGCTGGAGGCTTGGGATTGGTACCCCGAGAGCACTGCCGAACATTGCACCGGTACCTATGCCGCTCGCTATCCACTCAGCTGGACGCAGTACCAGGGTGTNTACGAGGCGGAGGTGCGCTGTGAAGCGTTCAGCCCGATTCTCCCCGGGGACTATCAGCGCACGAGCTATCCGGTGGCGGTGTTCGTGTGGACGCTGCGCAACCCCACCGACAAACCTCTGGATCTCTCCTTGCTGCTGAGTTGGCGGAACACCACGGGCTGGTTCACCAACACCGATGCCTCGGCAGAAGTGCATTTCCGAGACGATGGCAGCCCGGAGCACAACTACGCCCCAGCAATCGGTACAACGTCCGGGCAGTGCAACCGTTGGGTCGACAACGCCAGCCTCAAGGGAGTGCTGCTTGAGGGTCATGTCTCCAGCCCCATCACCGAGGGCGAAGGGCAGTGGTGCATCGCCACGTGCCAGCAGCCGGGGGTGAGCATCCAGCGCTGCAGCCGTTGGAATCCATCGGGCGATGGCAGCGAAATCTGGAGCAGCTTCAGCCGCGACGGGTCGATTCCCGATAGCAANAACGACCGCTGCAGTGGTGCCGATGATCCGCTCAGTGCGGCACTGGCGGTGCGCTGTCAGCTGGCCCCCGGNGAGACCTTGGAGATTCCNGTGGTGATCAGCTGGGATTTGCCGGTCACCGCNTTNGCGACGGGTAGCCAGACCCTTCGCCGCTACACCGATTTTTTCGGAGCCGAGGGCAACCAGGCCGCCGCAATCGCAGCCGAGGCGCTGGAGAACTGGACAACCTGGCGCCAGCAGATTGATGCCTGGCAGCTGCCTGTGTTGCAGCGCAGCGATCTGCCGGAGCCGTTGCGGATGGCTCTGTTCAACGAGCTTTATGACCTCTGCAGTGGCGGAAGCCTGTGGAGTGCGGCGACTCCAGACGANCCCCTCGGCCGCTTTGGNGTGCTCGAGTGCCTCGACTACGCCTGGTACGAGAGCCTGGATGTTCGCCTCTATGGCTCCTTTGCGCTGCTGCAGCTCTGGCCGGAGCTGGACAAGGCTGTGCTGCGCAGTTTTGCCAGGGCGATTCCTGCTGCTGATGCCACCCAGCGGCCGATCGGGTGGTACTTCACCCAGGGCCGGGGGCGGGTGGAGGCGGATCGCAAAGTGAAGGGGGCGACGCCGCACGATCTCGGCGCTCCCAATGAGATTCCCTGGGACGCAACCAATTACACCGCTTATCAGGATTGCAATCTCTGGAAGGATCTGGGCAGCGATTTCGTGCTGCAGGTGTGGCGGAGTTACAAGNTGGCTCCCTCCGGCGAAGACATCGGTTTTCTGTCGTCNTGCTGGCCGGCCGCTGTTGAGGCGCTGCGCTACCTGAAGACCTTTGACGTCAACGACGATGGGCTGCCCGATAACGGTGGTGCTCCCGATCAGACCTTTGACGACTGGCCGCTCAAAGGAGTGAGCGCGTACTGCGGAGCGCTCTGGATTGCGGCACTGGAGGCAGCTCTGGCCATGGCCCAGACCCTGCAACTGAAAACCGGACTCGACACCTCCGCTGAGCAGCATCAGTTCAGCGGCTGGTTGAGCCAGTCCCGCAGCAACTTTGATCGGTTGTTGTGGAACGGTGAGTACTACGACATCGATGCGGAAAGCGGCACTCCAGTGGTGATGGCTGATCAGCTCTGCGGTGATTTCTATGCGCGNCTTTTAGGACTGCCAGCGGTAGTGAGTGATGCCAACAGCTACAGCACGCTCAAGGCTGTGCGNCAGGCCTGTTTTGAGGCGTTCGAGGGAGGACGTCTCGGCGTGGCCAATGGTTTGCGCCGCGATGGCACGCCCTTGGATCCAAACGGAACCCACCCACTCGAGGTGTGGACAGGCATCAACTTCGGGATCGCGAGTTACTACCGACTGATGGGTGAGGGCAGCACGGCGGAGGCGATCTGCTCAGCCGTGGTGAACCAGGTGTATTCGGGAGGATTGCAGTTCCGCACACCGGAGGCAATCACGGCCGTGAACACCTTCCGCGCTTGCCATTACCTGAGAGCCATGGCCATCTGGGGCCTGTGGGCCACGGCAACGGATTGGCAGCTCATTCCAGGATCCGACGCCCGCTGAAGCGTTTGGCTGGGTGCTTCGCCGAATTGGTTGCGGTAATCCCGTGCGAAGTGATTNCGGCTGTTGAAGCCGTAATAATTGGCCACCTCCTGCACGGTGGTGCATTGGAGCGACTTTTGCAGAACGGACGAGGAGAGGGCCCGTTGCGCTTGGCCCAAGCGGATTTGCTTCAGCAGGCTCATTGGGCCCACGCCGAATGTGACACGGCAGCTGTGAACGATTGAAGAACGCGAGGCAAAGATGGTGTTGGAGAGCTCGTTCAACGTGATGGCCTCCCGAGGGTTGGCGTACCCCCAGGCGACAAGATCTTTCATCAGCTCAGCGCGAAGACTGAGGTTTCCGCAGAACGTACTCTCNNGATTCTCTGGCGTGAGGGCTTCGAGCAGGGCTGCTTCGATGAGGTCTGTCTGGGTGTCATCAGCAGCAATGGGCTGGATCAGTTCCACGAGTTGCTGAAATCCGCTGGGGTTGAGTTGGGCGGTGTTGGAGCGCTCGATCAGCTCCAGCACACCGTGATGACTTCCGGCGGTTACAAGGCGTTCCAGCCGGGCCTGGCAGACCAAAGCCACTTTGATGTGGGCACCTGCAGGCATCTGAAAGAAGGCATCGCTCAAGTTGGCCTGGAAGCCATGGAGAGAGGCAGGCTGTGACGCTTCACCGCGTACCACTGGATGCGCAGTCGTGGTGTTGAGGCTGAACGGGAGCTTGCCTGCTCGGCGATCGCCCTGAAACAGCAAGGTTCGATCGGTCTGNATGGAAAGGATTGGAGTGGCTGAGCTTCCCCCGATCGCGATCGAGCCGTTCAAGGCGCCAGGGCTCAACTGTGAGATATCCATGCGGAAGCCCACTCCAGCCAAGATNTCGCTCAGATCTGATGCGGAGTGGAAATCCATCTTCATGAACCCAATTTTCACCTGTTCCGCATGAACGCAAGCTTTCTTGTGAGAATTAACGGATTAACTCCGCTGCCATGCGACGCCTGCTCTGCTGTCTTCTGGCCGCTCTTGGGCTGCTTTTGCTGACGCCGAGCCTGGCCTGGGCTCAGGTTCACCAACATGAAAACGAGGCCGGTGAACCCATGGTTCGCTCGCTGGAGAGCCTGCGTGATCTCGACTACGACAGTTGGCAAGCCGTGGCCTACCGCGAAGGTGAGCCTGGCGGCCCTGTGGTTCTCAGAATCGTTGGCTATCCCGGCAAGCTTCGTTTGGAGCACCCTGTGAATCTGCAAGTGTTGGCTGGTCGGCGCGAATGGCTGCTGGACGACATCACCCTTGCGAATCCGGCGTTGGCCTCNGACGGCCGAGAAGCAGCGGCNGAGTTTGCCTTGGATCCGCTCTTGGATGACCTGAGCAACAATCGACCGTTGCGGATGGTGTTGCCGGGTGTGTTCACGGAACTGCCCGTTCCTCCCTANGTGGTGGGTGAGTGGCGTTCGCTTCAGGAGTTGCCGTTGAGCTGATGTGGGAGCTCTGGATGCGGAGGGCCCTGGCTCTGGCCGCTCTGGCTGAGGGCCGAACCAGCCCCAATCCTTTGGTTGGGGCGGTTGTTTTGGATGGCTCTGGGCNACTGGTNGGNGAAGGATTCCATGCCCGGGCCGGTGAAGACCATGCCGAAGTCGGTGCACTGGCCCAGGCCGGTGCAGCGGCTCAAGGTGGAACGCTGATCGTCACCCTGGAGCCCTGCTGCCACCACGGCCGCACCCCCCCCTGCAGCGAGGCCGTGCTTCGGGCTGGAATTCGCCGGGTGGTGATTGCNCTGGAGGATCCGGATCCNCGCGTGGATGGAGGNGGAATCCGCCAGCTGCGTGATGCGGGTCTTGAGGTGATCCCTGGCGTGCTGCGGGAGGAAGCCCTGCTGCAGAACCGGGCCTTTGTGCATCGCGTTCGCACGGGTCGACCCTTGGGCATCCTCAAGTGGGCGATGAGCCTGGATGGGCGCACCGCTTTGCCCAATGGCGCCAGCCAATGGATCAGCGGCCCAGAAGCACGCCNATGGGTGCATCGGCTGCGCAGTGGCGTGGATGCCGTGGTCGTTGGGGGCGGCACGGTGCGTGCCGATGATCCACTGCTCACCAGCCGGGGCAAGCGTTCACCNGAGCCGCTGCGGGTGGTGCTGAGCCGCAGCTTGGATCTGCCGGATCAGGCGCAGCTCTGGGACACCGCTGTGGCGCCGACCCTGGTGGCCCATGGACCTCATGCTGATCCCAAGCGTCTGCCGTCTGGCCCTGAAATCCTGGAATTGGATGNNTGCGATCCGTTGCCCCTGATGCAGGCCCTGGCTGCCCGTGGTTGCAACCAGGTGCTGTGGGAATGCGGCCCAGAGCTGGCGGCCGCGGCGATCCGGCAGGGCTGTGTGCAGGAGATNGCGGCGGTGTTGGCCCCGAAGCTNATGGGGGGGCTGGCAGCTCGTACCCCCCTGGCGCAGCTGGGATTCAGCACGATGGATGAGGTGCTGCAGGGGGCTTGGCGTCAGCGCAAGCCGCTGGGGGACGACTGGCTGCTGCGTTTGCGGCTGGATGGCTAGAAGGCCTGTACCTCAGGAGAACGGCCAAGGATGGCTTCGGTCTGCAGCCAATCGTCCTCCGTGGTTCGCAGGCTGCTGTTGGTCTTGCCGGTGTGTTGTTCACCGACAAACAGCACGATGTCGTTGAACTGGGCATCAGCCGATGCCGCGAGCATGGTCTGATCCTTGGCCCTCACCCCTTCAATGGTCAGTTTCAGTTGATCCGATCGCTGCCCCGCTCTGGTTTGGATCACATCGATGAACGCGATCGTGTCGGNTCCATCACGGTNGAAGGAGGCCTGAGCCCGCGGTGTNGTGGATCCGAACAGGTCATTCCAGTGGCGGGCTAGGCGTCTGCCGTTCCAGCGTCGAGCGGAGCTCTGATCGAGGGGATGAATCCAGTCCACCGAATCGATTCCGCTGAGCGTTAGTTGCGCTCTCCCAGAGCGCATGNGTCGGAGACGGCCCTGCTCGGCATGGGTTCCGAAGCTGTTCACCACCGTTGCTGGATCGGTTGCTGAATCATCTTTCTTGTTGGGGGCTTGCACGGTGACGCTGCTTGAGCGGGCATAGGCCGGTCCGCCTGAACCGGGATGCACCTGGATATCAACTGTTAGCTCCGCAACGGTTTTGGCGAGTTTGTAAGTCGTGTCCCAGATGGTGGGAATTTTGTCGGTGATCAGACTGGTGGCCAGATTGGTGTTCAGAATTTCCCAGTAATCTGTTTCATTTGGATAATCGACCAGATAANTATTGATGTAATTGATGATTTGCTGGAATTCGTAGTAATCNTCTGGTTTGCGCTTTCTTTTGGGCTGCTTGAACTCCAGAGTGATGTCGATGTCCAGAATCGCTGTGCCCTGATGCTCGATGTAGTAATCCTTGATGGAAAAAGAGAACAGTTCCCGCTTCACCAAATTGGCCATTCAGTTGGGTTGATCTGAAGCTTCCATAGTGCTGATGGGTTGTTGCGATGCAATGGCTCATGCTTGACCGACAGAGGCACCCCACCTCGGCTAAAGAAGACCCGTCTCTACGGCATGGATCATGCAGCTCTACAACGTCTCCTGGCAGTTCCCCGAGATCGAAGGCCAGAAGGCGGCTTACGCCAAGCTGATCGAGTATCTGGCCAGTGGCGCCGAGGGTGACTGCTTCGATGGCTTCGAGCTGATCAGTCGCACCCACTGCCCGCAGACCGGCAGCGGTGTTGTGATCTGCAAGGCTCGTGGCACCAAGGAGCTGTTCAAGCACTTCGCTCCCTGGCGCGCCATGTTCGGCGTTGAGTTCGACATGCAGCCTGCTTTCTCCGATGAGGAGGTTTGCGCCTGCCACAAGGAGCTGTTTGAGTCGATGGCGGGCTGATTGCTGTAGCGGTCACGCAACGCAAGGTCGCGCCTTAGCAGTCCTGGTGCAGCAGAATCCATCTGCTGCACAGGTTTGTATTGCTGAATGGATGTCGTCTCAGTGCAGCGGAATGGCGATTTGCGGTGATCTCGTTTGGGACCAAGGTGGCGCTGTTCTGGTTGGCTGAGTTGGTGTTCTGCCAATGGGACCCGGAAAGGCGGGTTTGCGATTTGGTGGAGAAGGGTTTCCTCCCCTGCCTGATCACCTACGCGGTGATGGATTTTCTGGTGATCCCGCCACTCAGGCGACGCTTGCATCGCTGAGACGTTTGACCCTCCGCCGCGAACAGGTCTGCAACCTCCAATTCAAAGAGCCCTGTAGGCATTCACCGCCTGGCGCAGGGTTGGATAGATGAGGTCGCTCACGGCGGCCGTGGGCTCACCCATGCGCTCCAGACACATCAGCAATTCGCTTTGGCGTCCAGCCCAAACGAGCTGAATGTTTCGGCTCACCAGCTTTTGCTGCAGGTCCTTCAGGACCACCAGACCATTGATGTCGATGTCGCTGATCGGGATGGCATCGATCACGAACCAGCGCAGATCATCTCCGGATGCCTGCGCTGCTGAAAGGGCGCACTGCTTGAAGTGGTCGGCGTTGAAGAACACCAACGGGGCGTTGAAGCGAAACAGCACCATGCCGGGAATCGCCTGAGCAGCGCCATGGCGATCGATCGAATGCAAACCGGGTAAACCCTTCTCCTCGCCGAGCAATTCCACACTCGGGCGCGCCGTGTGCTTCACGAAGCGAATGATGGCCAGAGCCACGGCGACAAGGATGCCGTTGATCGACCCCAAGGCCACAACGCCAGCGGTTGTAATCAGCGATAGGCCGAACTCACGCCGGTCCATCCGCCAGAACTGGCGCAAACTGGTGACGTCCAACAGCGACAGGGCTGCAGCGATCAGCACGACACCGAGGGCAGCCACGGGCACGAACTGCAGCGGGCCAGTGAACAGCAACAGCACCAGGGCGATCGTGGCAGCCGCGACCAACCCTGTGACCTGCGTTTTGCCACCGGCGGTCACCGCCATTGCAGTGCGGGAGTCTGCACCGGTGGCCACAAAACCCTGGGTCAGGGATGAAGCAATGTTGGCGGCGCCATAGGCCACCAGTTCCCGGTCCACATTCACGTCGTACCCCCCGCGAGAGGCAAAGCTGCGTGAGGTGATCGTGCCGCTTGTGAACAAAACCAAGGCCAGGCCCGCGGCGGAACCCAGCAGTTTGGGAACGGTGTCCCAGGGCACAAAGGGCAGTGCTGGCATGGGTAGCCCTGCAGGAACGGGCGCCAGAACCGCAACGCCCATGGCCGGCAGATCCAACAGTCCCACCAGCGCCGCCGACAACACCAGCACGGCGAGGGCTGCGGGAACCCGTGTGAAAAAGCGCTGCATCAGCCCAAGCACCGCCACGCTGAACAGGGCCACCAACAGGGTGGGCACCTGGGTGGACGGCAGCTTTGAAAGGATCTCGATCAGCCGCGGCACGATCCGGCTGGCTGTTATCTGAAATCCCAGCACCTTGCCGATCTGCCCGAGAAAAATCGACAGGGCGATCCCGTTGAGGAATCCCACCAGAATCGGTCTGGATAGAAAGTCAGCCAGTGCACCCAGGCGAAACGCACTGGCCAGCACACAGAACACGCCGGTGAACAGCGTCAGTGCCGTGGCAAGGGAGANGTAAAGGGCGGGATCNCCTCCAGCCAGGGGAGNGACCGCGGCGGCGAGGATGGCGCAGCTGGCGGCATCGGGGTTCACCATNAGCTGCGGTGACGTGCCGAACAGCGCNTACNCCAGNAGNGGNCCAATGCTGGCGTAGAGGCCGANGGCAGGGCTCAGTCCTGCCAGTTCGGCGTAGGCAATCGACACCGGCAAAGCGACCGCCGCCACNGACAGNCCGGCAAACAGGTCATGACTGAAGTTGCGTTGAAAGCGGTAGCGACGCAGGGCCACCAACCCCGGCATCAGTTCGGAGAGGCTGGACAACCAAAAAAATCAGCTCTGAAAACAGGATGCTCATGAGGCATCNAAGTTGCAGCAGCAGCGGTTCAAANTTCGGTGACNTGANTCGTTGACGTCCTCGGAGAACAGTCTGATCCGAACAAATCGCTCAGCTGGTCATGCTCTCTTCCAGCTCGACATACTCTTCATCGCTGAGGCCTGGGGTAATCGTCGCCGTGACGCCCAGTCCCTTGGTCCAGGGATAAGTGTGCTTCTGAACTGCAGCCATATCGTCGGCTTCCACCAGCAAGACGCCACCACCGGTGTGAGGGTGAATCTGACGCGCCAGCACCTTGAAACCGGCGAATTCATCCATGGACTTGCCTCCCTTGATGTAATTCACGATGGCCTTGGTGTACTCCTCATTGGTGGGATCGGGAGCGCACCAATGGATCATGAAGCGAGCCATCGAAAAAATGTTTAACGGGAGCCGATCTTCGCCCAAATAGCCAAATTTTGCTGTCGTCTTGGTTGAAAGACCATCACCGTCTCGCTTAGGCCGAATTTCCACAGAGCGTTGCTGGTGTAACGCGGTCGGTGATGATGCTCATCAACGTTCATGACCATGGCACCCACCAAGACAGAGATCCTCGCCGCATCAGCAGGCTGGGTGGCCGTTACTTTGAATGTGGTTCCGGGGTTAGGTGCCGGCTACCTCTACCAGCGCCGCTGGAAGGCGTACTGGATTACCTCTGCTCTGGCGACAACCTGGTTTGTGCTCGGGGCGGTGCTTGGGCAAGGAGCAGAGGCTGCCCAGGACATCCAAAACCAATTGATTGGGCTCAGTGGGTTATTAGCCCTGGCCGTTGGAACAGCGGTTGAAGCTGGCTTGGCAGTGAAGAAATCTCGTGGAGANGGCTGACAANCTCTGTGTTCGAAGCTGTTTTATTTTGTTCACAGCCCGGCGAAGCTAACTGGTGGGAACCTTTTTCTAGGTCTGGGTGGAACCTTGCGTCTTTTTATGCAGCGACAAATGCTGCATCTTTTTTGAGGTGTTGTGTCTGNACAACGTATAATTATGANGAGCTGAAAATGNCGTAAAAAATAATGAGCAGGGCTAGAATTGAGGCNCTGCCNATTAGGTTGAANCGTTGTGATTGTGTTTGTAGCCATTCTTGATAGNCTTGNGCCAGGAGTGGAACAAGGATCCATCCGGTTACTGCCACGGTGATTGCAGTGCTGATCAACANATTGAGGGCCAATGGCAATTCGCCCAAGGTGTCAACGCTNATTAAGNTGAGCAGCATCACNGATGGGTAGAGAGCCAGCCANATCAACAAATTCATTTTCCAGATGGGNGGTGGATCTGGNAGNTGGGATGTGAGCCAAAGATCGAACGAAGGCTTGTGAACTCGNGATTGAAACTGATGCACAAAGTTAGCTTCTGCTTGATTGATTAAACGTCTTCGAACTGGGCTATCGATCCATGCGAGGCACGATTGAACATCACGAAAGCGCAACGTCCTGTGACATTCCACAAAGTCGCTATCGAGTTGTCGATAGCTTGTTTCTTGATCAATAAATCCTTCCGATTGAAGGGCTGCTTGCCTAAGTGAATTATGCAGTTTTTTGCACTCAGCAAGATCTGACTGGCGCACCTTTGCTTGAATCNAATAGTCAAATTGCTCGGCTGATGCGCTACCAGTCATTGGCGTTCCTCACCCAGCCAATTACGTTTTCTCANTCTATGAATAGCAATGNATGGTGGCTACCGCTGGGAGGTTTGGGGGTGGTGCTTCAGCTTTTTTCTATGGTCCGGCTACTACTCCAACGTTTTGCTGATACAGAAAGAACGAATCCCTCCCNCCCCCATNCTGTGCAGCCNGAGAGCAGTTGCTAAGCATGTGGAAGCAATCTCAATTGATCACCTTGAAAAGAGTCGTCAGCTTGTCAGTGGGATGTCTGGTGAGTGCACTGATGGTGTCTCCCGCNTTAGCCCAAAAAGTCTCGAAGGAAAANGTTCGTGCGATCAACGTNGCCAGGATGAAAGCTGAGTCNATCAATGGTGGACTCAGCAACTACAGAGCAGCGAAATGCATGTACGCCACAGGTCAAGGCGGCGGTGAATGTTTGAAGAATGGCAGCGACGNCTTTCTGTTCGTCTTTGATGGGGGNGCTCCAGGCTGGCAGGANNCAGGANAACCAGCCACAGTTGAAACTGAAATCCTTGTTTCTGGTGACGGTGCTTCTGTCGTGGACGTCGTTTACAACGGTTCTCCGCGTTGATTGAGACCTGCACCACTGTTCTCCGCTGAACACTTGTTATTAAATTTTGCCAGTTTCACTTGGTGTNAGTATCTTCTGTCGCTAGAAAAGCCTTAATTCAAGAGACTTACTTATGGTTGTCGGAACAGGTCNCAAGGTTANAACCATCAGGGCATTTGAAATTGATAACATGGATGCCTTTGAATTTAATAAGCCAATTAACCCAAGTGGTGGACTTGCTGCCAAGATGGATCTTTTGGCCACTGGGCGTGGTAATCGCTTGGTCAAAATCTATCAGGATTTGAATGATGACGGTAAATTTTCTAAGAAAGAATTGATCTACAAAGGCAAGTGTCGTCAACCCTTTGAAGAAGATGAATTAATTGATTTNAATGGNGACATTAAANTGAAGAAATCAATGCATATGTGCAGCTGGNTAATGCTGAAGAATCCAGATCAACTTGCTGCTTGNACTATGGAATTTATTCCTACCGTTCACGACTTAACCTTGTTTGATGCCTCGGGTGAGGAGTTCAAGTTTGATGCGGTAGGTCAATTTGCGGATCCTCATATCGTGATCGCTTGTCCCCCCAGGTCTTGAATGCCGCCACAGAGCTACCCATTCTGATTAGCGATGTCAAAGCCGCATCATCCAAAGTAGAACCGAGTTCTGCCTTTCGAATTTGTAGGCCTCTTGCTTGCCTCGCCCTGAAGCTCTACACCTTGGCAACAGTTCAGGCTTGCCTTTGGATTTGTCAATCAAGCCTCCCACCTTCTTGACTCCCCAGCCTTCGGCCGTGCCGTTCTCTTTGAAGACGAGCTTTCCAATCTTTTCGTCGTAGACGACCTTCGCATCGCTCTTNATGAGCTGCTTCAGATCCTTTTTGTTGAAAGCATTGGCAAAGCCGCCACCGTCAGTGCCCTTAACGCTGTAGTTGGCATCAGGGGCAACGGCTTTGACGTTGGAGACCTTCTGGGCCTTGAACTCAGGCATCTGATGCAGCGCGGATGCGAGTGTTCTTGGCAGATGCCCCTAGCCGATGACCCTCACCCTCTATGGCGGCCCGCGCACCCGAGCCTCGATGCCCCGCTGGTACATGGAGGAAAAGGGCATTCCCTACGACTTGGTGGAGTTGGATCTGCGCGGCAATCAGCATCGTCAGCCCGACTATTTGGCCATCAATCCTTTCGGAAAGCTACCGGCCCTTGTAGACGACAGCCTCACCGGTGCGGACGGACAACCGCTGGTGCTGTTCGAATCAGGCGCGATCCTGCTCCATTTGGCCGAGCATCACGCCGGCGAAATTCAAACCGAGGTCCAACGCTCCCTCACCAACCAGTGGCTTTTGTTTGCTAATGCCACCCTGGCGATCGCTCTGTTTGTCCCCAGCAATCGCGAACGTGAATTTCCGCGCTTGATGGAGGAGCTCAACCGCCAGCTCACTCAAGGCCGTCCACTTGTGGGGGATCACTGGGGTGCTTCTGATTGTGCGGTAACGGCTTACCTCGCCTATCTGCCGATCTTCTTTCCGCAGGAGGATCTATCCCCCTATCCCGCGATTCAAAGCCTGATCAGTACCACCCAGCAGCGACCGGCTTACCGAAAGGTGATGGGCATGGATTGATCGAACGCGTTGTAATGCGTCAAAGCGTTGGCGTCATGGCTCCCAGCTCCCGCGATCTGCTGCTGGCTTACCGCTGGCCTGTGGCGGTTGTTCTCTCTGCTGTTGTGTTGTCCTTCACTGGGCTGCGGTTGCTCAGTCGACCGATCCCCATCGCCATCAAGGGGGGGCTGGAGGTGGACAAGCTGGTGCTTCCACCAAGCGTCATGATCCGCACCGATGCACCGTTGCCGGTACGCGTGGAGAAAATGGTCACCATCACCGGCACAACGCCGCTGGAGATCAAGGGCCCCCTCACTGTTCGAGAGATCCAAGGGGCTGTTCGTGTCAAGGCGGACGCCCAGGTGAGCGGGATTGATGCTCCGATCAAGGTGACTGCTGCTCAGCCTTTGCCTGTACGGGGGGAGGTGAGCGTCAATGACGACGTGACGATCAAGGGGAAGGTGACCGTCGACGGCAAAGTGGGCGCCAAGGTCAAGCCGACTTTGCTTCCGATGCCTCTGAATTNAGTTGTTAGAGGCTTCAGCGGTTGCGCGGTGCCTTCCCATCACCAAGNGTCAGACCCTTCTCCCAACGGTTGAGTTGACGCAGGCTGAGAGCCGCCATGGCAGCGGTTGCCANTCCGAGCAGGGTGTAGCGGTTTCCTTGCCCAAACCCCACAAGGGCGGCTGAAACCCAGAGCAATCCCCAGGTCAGCGGCCGGAACCGACGAATCCGCTCCAATGCTGCTGAGCAGCTCCGGCAGTGCAGCGTGTGGCTGTGGAGACGATCCATCAGCACGGAAATGTTTTGCCGGGGGGGTAGCGGTTGCCCGGCAAATGGCTCTCCGCCGTTGGCATTGAGCCAGCGGTGCAACGCCGCCACATACTGATCAGCGGCTGTGGGCATGAAGAATGCACGGGCGGCAGCAGGGCTTCCGCCGGATTGCTCCAGCACCCGCTCCTGCCAGTGCAGGAACACCTGATCGTCTTCCAGCACCTTGTGGTTGCCGATGTGCTGCAGCCAGCGGGGACGCAACCCGATCAAAACGCGGGGCAGTGCTGATTGGAACTGGAACGGGAAACGGGCAAAGAGCCGGCATTCGCCGCGGCGAATCGGTACCGCGTACACCACTGTGAGGATGCGTCCGAAACCTTTGGCGGTGAGGTCATGCCACATCAGCTGGGGGGCATGAAACCGGGTTGACTGGGCACCAAGCTTGCCCCGGCGAGGCCCTTCCTCCCAGTACGCCCTGAAGCCGCTGGCATCTTCATCGGTGATCGTGGCCTCCACCGGTGAGGCGTTCTCTCGCTTGCCCACGGTTTTGTGATGGGTGAAGGGCACGTGGCTCACATCCAGCACGTTCTCCAGCAGGGTCACGGCGTCCATGGGTAGATCCCGGAACGTGTCCTGCACCGTCCAGCTTGCGGGGTCGTCGTCCAGGGCTGGCACCAGTGGAAGCTGACCGGGATCAGCGGCATCCGGTGCTCCCATCCACACGAACAGCAGCCCCTGACCGGAAGAAGTTGGAAGGCTGGCGCAGCGGGACCGCCGGTTGTTGGGCTGGGTATTGCCGAGAGCTTGCGGCACGTTCTGGCATTGGCCGCTGCCATCGAAACTCCAGCCGTGGTATGGGCACTCCAGCTGACCCGCGTCATTGATGCGCCCTTCGCTGAGCGGCACCAACCGGTGCGGGCAGACATCGGGAAACACCCGCCAGCGATCGCCCGTGGCATCCCACCAGATCACCAGATCCCGATCCAGCAGAGTGAAGCGGCTGGGGCGTTTGGGGTCCAGGTCCTGCAGGTAGGAGATCGGCCACCACTGTTCAGTCCAGGTGGGATGCATGTCAGTCGCTGCACGACTGCCATGATCGCGGCTTCCTTGGCGAGCTGCGAAGGTCGTGGGAAGGTGGCGCCGTTCGCGGCGAAACGATGCAGCGTCTCAGTCCGGATCAGCTGCTAAAGGAACTCGGCAACGTCAACGATCTGCTGATCGTGCAGGACCTCGATGGGGTCTGCATGCAGTTGGTGAAGGATCCGCTCACCCGGCGGATGAAGCCAAGCTATGTGCGGGCCGCTGCCGCTCTTCAAGGAGAGTTCGTTGTGCTCACCAATGGTGAACATGAGGGGCGACGGGGCGTGAACCGCCTCGTGGAAGCTGCTCTTGGGGATGCATCGTTGCCGGCGGCTGATGGTTTGTATCTGCCGGGTCTGGCGGCCGGTGGTGTGCAACTTCAGGATCGTTTCGGTGATCTCAGCCATCCCGGTGTGAGTGAAGCGGAGATGGCGTTTTTGGCGGCGGCTCCCCAGCGCATGGAAGCGCTGTTGATGCAACGGTTGCCGGCTCTGCTGCCTGAGGTGGACCCGGTGCTTTTGGCGCAGCGTGCCCATGAAGCTGTGCTGGATACCCAGGTGTCGCCCACGATCAACCTCAACGGGATTTTTGGGCTCGTTGCTGGGGATGTGGATCGGCAACGGGCCTTGCAGACCATGCTTGAAGAGCTGATGCAAGACCTTCTTGCCGAGGCGATTGGCCAGGGGCTGGATGGGTCGTTTTTTCTGCATGTGGCCCCCAACCTCGGCCGCGATTCCCAGGGCCTTGAACGGCTCAANCCCGCCGTGGCTGGTGATGTCGGCACNACCGATATTCAATTCATGCTCACGGGATCGCTCAAAGAGGCTGGGTTGCTGGTGNTGTTGAACCAGCACATCGCCCGGCGTTGGGGTAAGGCTCCTTTTGGCGAGGCGTTCAACGTGCGGACGGCTCCGCACGAGCCTGATGCTCTNCTGGCGTTGGTACAGGAGCAGATCCCAGTGGANCGGATGCCCTTGTTGGTGGGGGTGGGCGACACNGTCACCTCCACGGCCTCTNCTGATGGNTCCGGATGGTTGCGGGGAGGCAGCGACCGCGGATTNCTCACCCTGCTGCAACAACTTGGCCGCTGGAGTGGACAGACGAACCGCGTGGTGCTGGTGGACAGCAGCCATGGCGAGGTGGATCGTCCCAGCCTCGAGGATGAGCAGTTAAAGGGCATCACGGATCCACAGGATCCGCTGCACCTGGATGTGTTGATGACCGGCGGCCCTGAGCAGTACATCACTTGGTTCGAGACCCTGGCCCGGGGGCGTGATCACTGACAACCCATGTCGCCACTGCGATGGAGAGGCTGTGCTGTTCAAGCGGCTTTTGTGGATCAATTCCGCTGCCACTCGCGGCTTGGAACAATTCGCAGCAAAAACGGCATCTGGGTGATGGAGGGTTTACCTCCACTCACCCAGATTGCCTGCTCTTCACTCCACATCCGCTGGCCTGGAACGATGAGGCGTGATTTCGATGCGTGGTCGGGGAGGTAGGCCGCAAGAAATCCCATTTCGGCAACGAACAGGCGCAGGTCGCTGAACAACACACCGTCGTCGGTCTCCACGACGTCCAGATACCCATCTGGACGCAAGCCGTAAATGATCCGCACATCGGCGAGCTTCATCGGTCCGTAAACCCCCGTGTAGCTCTCTGGAGCGGTGTGGATCGTGTTGGAGAAGGCGTGGAGGCCGCCAATGAACACCCGAAGGCGATCTTGAAGATCGGGCGTCAAAGCCCCGTAGCCGAACTCCAGCACTCCTGTATTGGTGATGCCGAGCCAGGCTCGGCTTGCGGCGGCAGCGCGGTTGTCTGCAGTCCAGAGGCCATTGGCCATCAAAAGATCCCCGTGCAGCCGCATGCCCAGTTCTCCATGGCCGTCGGCGCGGGCGAAGGTTGGTCCTGATGTGAACAGCAGAGCCTCGCCGTCGTCGTTGGCTTCGCGTTCCCGATTCCAGCCACCGAAGAACTCCACGGTGGTCCAGCGGGGGTCTACGACGGCACGGCTGAAACCGATGCGGATGGTTGTTCCATCCGCTCGTTGCAGATGCAGTTCCTGATCCACATCCAAACGCACTAATTGATCCCGCGAGGGGGGTGGGGTTTCAGGGATGCTCTGTTCCGGGGGCNGGATCGCAGAGATGTCTGTTCTTTTGATCCGGTGATGAAACCAGGCACTCCCCACCCCGAGGAGNGCCGAAGCCAATCCGAGGCTGAGTAAGCGAATCGGGAGCACCGATCTCGAAATCAACAGCTCCACTTTGAGCAACGCAACGAAGTGAAGCAACAACGGAATGGCAACGGTGTTCACCCTGATCCTGCGGGCGTTCTGAAAGGATCAGATCCTGCTGTGATCTGCACCGGTGACCGTGACTGCTGTGGCTTTCCCATCGCTGAGCCGCCAGCGCCTCACAACCTTGCAGGTGAATCTGGGGTACCGCTGCAATCAAAGCTGTGGGCATTGCCATGTGAATGCCGGTCCAACCCGGACCGAAATGATGCAAGACGATCTGCTGGATCTGATCCCCGAGGTGCTGCAGCAGCACGCCATCCACTGCCTTGATCTCACCGGGGGTGCGCCTGAACTCCATCCCGGTTTTCGGGCATTGGTTCAAGCCGTTCGATCCATCGGGGTTCAGGTGATTGATCGCTGCAATCTCACCATCCTGAGTGAGCCAGGACAGGAGGATCTGGCTTGTTTTCTGGCCGATCAGAACGTCAGCGTGACGGCATCCCTGCCCTGTTACAGCGCAGACAACGTTGATCTGCAGCGGGGAAAGGGGGTGTTTGAGCGCAGCATTGCTGGACTCCANCAGCTCAATGCTCTTGGGTATGGCAGTGGCGACCCCAAACGGCAGCTGGATCTCGTGTACAACCCTTTGGGGCCTGCGCTNCCCCCNGCCCAGGAGTCGCTTCAGGCTGCTTACAAAAAGGAGCTGGCCAAACTGAACATTCGTTTCGACCGTTTGCTCACCCTGGCCAACATGCCGATTCAGCGGTTTGCTCGCCAACTGGACCTTGCCGGTGAGCTGACTGCCTATCAGCAACTACTGGAGCAGGCCCACAATCCCAGCAATCTTGANGCTGTGATGTGCCGCCAGCTCATCAGCGTTGATTGGCAGGGCTATCTGTATGACTGCGATTTCAATCAGCAGTTGGGTCTTCCCTGTGGCAGTGGGCTTCAACATCTCCGCGATCTGCTGACGGAGTCCGGTCAGCNGGAGGGACAGCCAATCCGCACGGAGCGTCACTGCTTCGGCTGCACAGCTGGAGCGGGATCCAGCTGTGGAGGGGCGTTGCAGGGNTGATGGGCCTTGCCTGCATAGTGGGCAGAGCCTGATNNTTGACGTGCACCTTTTGCGAATCCTCCCGGCACTGGTGTTGCTGCTCTCCGCGGGGGCGGTTCTGGCGGAAGATCACAGTGGCAAGCCAAAGCAGGCCATGTTCAAAACCCAAGCGGAGGCAGAAGCCGCTGCTCCGGGATTCGGTTGCAAGGGCGCGCACCGCATGGGTGATATGTGGATGGTCTGCTCCAGTCATGGGGACGCTGGTCACCAGGGAGGCCACTGAGGCGATGGCTGAAGGCGGACATTGCGGCAGCAAGCCGAAGCCGATCGCCATTGGGATTGCGCCCCTTGGCACCATCTCCATTGGCATCGTGCCCATGGGGGTGATCTGCATCGGCGTGGTGCCGATGGGTGTTGTGTCCATCGGTGTGGTGGCGATGGGGGTGATCAACGCGTCCATCGTGGGGATGGGACTGATCGCCGTTGGGGTCAACACCATGGGCGTGATCACCGCAGGCCCGATGAGCATGGGGTTGATTCAGATTCGCTCCACCACGAATCCGCGCTATTTGGCGTACCCCAGCCGGGANGAAGCCGAAGACCAGGCCCGCAAGCTCGGCTGCAAGGGGGCCCATCGCATGGGTGATCGGTACTGGATGCCCTGCGAAGAGCACCCCAAATAGCTCTGTGCAAATGGAGGGGATGGCCCTCCTTCATAAAAGCTTCGGGTGGATCTCGCCCGCTGGTTGTTGCAGGCTCGCTCCAACTGGCTTGAGTACGAGAAACGGATCGTGATCATGGCCAAGGCCAAGGCGCCACGGGAACGTCTCCAGGCTCTGCTGATCGCCCGATGGCAGGAAATGGGAGAGCTTTCTCTTCTGCATCACCGTCAGGTTCAACTGTTGCTGGACACGCTGCGCAGAGAAAAAGAACTGGTGTCGGTGCAGTTGATCGAATTGCTTCTCACTGANCTCTACGACCAGGAATTCCCCTCTCACTGACCAACCGGGTTGGACATCCGATCAGGTTTGGCACCTTGAGCAAATGGCACGGACGTTGAGGCTGGATTCGAGCAGCTGGAAACCAAANTTTTGGGCGGCCTCTGCTCCAGCCTTCAGAACTGATTCGCTTTCAAACTCCTCGGTGCGGCCGCAGCGGATGCAGACCACGTGGTGATGGTCGCGGTGATCGTCCACCGCCAGCTCGAATCGGCGCCCACCTTCTTTGAGCTCCAACTCCTGAAGGAAGCCCATGTCGGCCAAGAGTCGCAGGGTGCGATACACCGTGGCCAAGGAAACTTTGGTTTCCAGAGCACTCAGCTGTTGGTGCACCTCTTCAGCACTGAGATGGCAACCAGAGCCCCGATGCTTAAACAGGTCCAGCACTTTGCGGCGTTGGGGTGTAAGCCGACGTCCGTCTTGATGCAGTTCCTGCTGGAGCGATGCATCAGCAGGAGTGGAAGACGGGCGCACCGCAGAGGGGCAGGGTTCTCAATAGTAACCACTAATGAGAGTTGCTCTCTGAATCCGTTGGCACCACTTGCACGCGAGCTCAAGTTCCATCACCTNNGCCTCGNAATGGGGGTGATACCGTCCCCGCACCAATCCCCCTGCTGACGATGGAAACCCACGTGCTCACTTTTTCAATCACGAAGCCGTTCAGTGAGTGGGCCCAGGTGTATGACGCATCGTCTCCCTTTCAGAAAGCCGCTGGGATCACGTCGTTGTATCGCGGAGTCAGCAAGGACGATCCCACCAAAGTCTGTGCCGTGATGCAGGCTGAGGCCGGTGTGATGGAGCAGTTCATCGCCGACAACACAGAATTGATCGTTTCGTCGGGNCATGTGCTGGAGAGCACTGTCAGCCAGGTGTTTCTCGCCGCCTGATGGCCTGGCATCCTGCCCAGGCCTGGACCAGCCAGGCGCCGGTGGCGGGGTACCGCCATTTCAGCCTCATCACCCAAGGAGGACGCGGCACGGAGCGCTGGGTGGAGCTCGCCGCTGTTCTGGCGCCTTCCCATCGCGAGCGAGTGCTTTGGAGTGACTTGAACAACCGGAGCCTCTGGATCAGTGGTTGGCAGTCCATTCCCCAGGACGATGCGGATCCTTCAGATCAGTGACTGCCATCTCGTTGCCCGTGCCGACGGCATGGTGCGCGGACGTCCGGCCTTGCCTCTGCTCGAGCATGCGTTGGCGATCGGNGCTTCCCATGACCCTGACCTGGTCCTGATCACGGGTGATCTCTGTCAGGACGAGAGCTGGAGTGGTTACGTGCGTCTGAAACAGGCCTTGAGCACCCAGTTGCATTGCCCGGTTGCGGTGCTGCCGGGTAACCACGATCACCCCATCCTTTTGGATGCTGTGCTGGGACGGACGGTGGCCACCGCTCCCGCCGATCTGCTGGTGAATGGCGTTCGGCTTGTTCTACTGAACAGCCATTGCTGCGGCAGTTCCGCCGGGCTGCTGGGTTCNATGCAGTTGGCGTGGTTGCAGGAGCGGCTGGCGGATCCCACACGACAGAACCATCCGCTGGTGGTGGCTTTGCACCATCCCCCGGTTCTGATTGGCCATCCCGTTCTGGATGCGATGCCCTTGATCGACCATGGGCAGCTCCGCTCGCTGTTGATCCCTCACCCTGGTCTCAGAGCGGTGGTGTTCGGACACATCCATCAGCATTGGCAGGGGCGCTGGCAGGAGCGGCCGGATGTTCCCCTGCTGGGGTGCCCCTCCACCCTGCGCAGTTTTGAACATGTGCAGCCGTGCCCGCTGAACCGCGCCGATGATCCCGGGGGGCGGCTGTTGGAGCTGATGCCAAGCGGTGNNTTGAACCATCAGCTGCTGCGATGGACCAGCCTCTGAGGTCACCCCATTCCTTGCTGGGANTCTCGGAATGCCTTGAGTTTGTCGATGTCTTTGTCTTCGTCGATGGTGTAATCCGTGAGGATCAGAGCCTTGCCNATGGTGCCAAGGGCGTATTCGATCCGATCGAGATCCTTTTTCCCTTGAGGATCCAGCCTCGCGGCCCGAATCACCTCAGGCCGTAACTGATCGGCCAACTGCTCCAGNGCCGCTGCGATCGCATTGGCCTGCTGGAGCGGTTCAGTGTGTTGCATGGAACCTGGCTTTGAGCCTCTTCAACAACTCTGACAGTCTCTTCAGAAGCCCTTTGCTGTCGGCCGTTGGCTCGAGAGCGAGACGTTGCCAAGGGGCTGTTGCATTGGCGTTGGTGCAACTCCAGGAGCCGCCACGACATTGAAGGCCAGCGACCAGCGTTCGCCTTCGCCTCGAAACGGCATCACCGAATGGGGTTGCCAGGCGGGGAAGACGTAGAACTCACCCGGTACCGGCAGCACNTAGTGCGCCATGCCGGTTCGGAAGGATTGCAGGTGCCAGTCCTCTGGGCCGTGGAAGCAGAGCTGTCCATCGAAGCTGCCGGCATGGATCTGCGGCGGGACCTTGAGAAAGATCACCCCGGAGAAGCTGCCCCCATGGGTGTGGGTGGGGTTGTAATCCCCGGCGGCCTGGCAGTTGAGCCAGAGATCAATCATCTGAAGCCGGTAGCGCCCTGGCACCCAGGGCCCCCGCCCCTGCGGAGGTTGCTTGTCCATCACGTGGCGAATCCAGCGATCGCATGCGGGGAGCAAGTGCGTGTTGCTCAGTTCCTGTACCCCGGGTTGGTTGGGTCGCAGTTCGCGCTGTTGTCGCAGCTGGCCAGCCAACTTGGCTGAGGCATCCGGACTAGCGCCTGGATCTGCAAGGACGGTTTCACCGAGCGTCAGCAGCTCTTGCAACAGAGAGCCGGGCAGTTGTCCGCGAAGGATGGAGCGCGGGAACAAATCGAGGATGTCCACCGGTGGCTGATCAGCTGCAAAACATCGTTGCAGCATCAAAGTGTGGTCATTGTTCATGCGTATCACCATGTTGCGCTTTGCTGCCCTGGTGGTGTTGTTGGTGGCTGGATCCACCGCGCCCGCAGCCTCGTCTCCTCCAGGCCAGATCGGACCAACAGCGGCGCTTCTCAATGGTGGCCACCTGCGGCTGAGCACCCGCAGAACAGCAGACCTGTTCCCCGATGGCAACAGGGTTTGGAGGGTGGAATTGCATCGTGGCGGGCGATTGTTGGCCAGCTGGCCAGCGGCCAGTGGCATTGCCGCCCGCCAGTCGGCAGATCGCCGCTGGAGCCCTGGGAATGCTGCCCCGCTTCCTGCCGGCGTTTACAGCCTGGGGCGTCCAGAGCCTTGGGGGCAGGACCTCTGGTTTGATCTGAAACCCCGCTTCAACACCACCCGCAGCGCCCTTGGCATTCATCGTTGCTACCCAGGAACCGGGTGCATTTGTCTCCCAAGCCGAGCGGATATCGATGCCCTGGCGGCATGGGTGCGNCAGGGAAACATTCGCCAGATCAAAGTGCTGAATTAAAGCCTTGGNGTCACATGCCTNTGTGATCCGCAACACAATCAGTTCCTTGGAGGTTCTCTACAAATGGGGCACTTCATTGCCCTGGTGGAATCCATGGACGTGAACATCTGGATGATCGTCGGCTTCCTGCTGGCGGCCTATTCCGTTGTTGCCAACGACTCCCTGCAGACGTTGGGCACCTACATCTCGTCGAATAAAAAGCGCACCCCGAAAGTGGTGCAGATGCTGTTCATCTGCACCGTCACCTTCGTCGTTCTGATGATGGGATGGTTCCTCAAGGATGGTGACCCGGCCTGGGGCCGCCTGAGTGTTCCCGGCAAGGAGTTTCCTCTGCCTGAGCCGTTCAACTGGGTCTACATCCTTCCGCCCATTGCGGTGTTGGCCCTCACCCAGTGGGGCGCTCCGGTGAGTACCTCGTTCCTGGTGCTGTCGTCGTTCAAGCCGGCCAACATCGGCAAGCTGCTCAACAGCTCGCTCACGGGCTATTTCCTCGCCTTCTGCGTAGGCCTTGCGGCTTATGGCCTGGGCATGTGGCTGCTGGAACGCTGGGTGTTCCGCCGCACGCAGGAGGGCAAGGACTTCAACAAGGTCTGGTACGGGCTGCAGTGGTTCTCCACCGGGTTCCTCTGGAGCATGTGGCTGGTGCAGGATTTGGCGAACATTTTTGTGTTCCTGCCCCGCAAGCTGGATTTCTTCCCGATGGCGATCTGCACGGCGGTGCTGTGCGTGGGTCTCTGCGTGCTGGTGGCCACCGGCGGTGGNCCGATCCAGGGGGTGCTGCGGTCGAAGACAAACACGTCCGACCTGCGTTCGGCCACGGTGATCGACTTCTTCTTCGGGCTGTGTCTTCTCTACAAAGCGTTCCTCTCCACCTTCCCGCTGAGCACCACCTGGGTATTCCTGGGTCTGATCGGTGGTCGGGAAATCGCCCTGCGGATCAAGGAGCAGGAATTTGAGTACGTGTTCACCAACCGAGATAGCGGCAATCTGGGCAAGGTGATCGGCAGTGATCTCTGGAAGGCCTTCGTTGGTGTGGTGGTGAGTCTGGTAATCGCGTTGAGCATCCAACCTTTGGTGCAACTCACTGGTGGCTGATCTCAAGCTCCATGCGTTAATGCGTTAGAAAAGAATGGCTTGACCAAATCTGTTTGGTCTGGCCCAATGGCCTATCGACTTCGCAAAAGACACTGACTCGTTCCAGCTCCCAGTTCAGAGATTCCAGCGGCCGCTTTCAGTCCAGCGGTGAAGCAAAAGCAAAGCCTGTCCAGGTGTGGCTGAAGCCCGATATTCTCGAAAGGCTTGATGCTTACTGCGCTTTTTACGGGGTCGGTCGCGGTCGCGCCATTGGTCATCTCCTGAAGGGGGCTCTACCGGATCCGCGTTGGGTGCCTGCGTCCACTCCTCTAGTGGCTCCTGTGGAGGAGCCAACCTCCCCGCAGGCTGAGATCAGTGCCGAGGATGAGAACAAGTCAGAACCCCTTTTTACAGTTGGTGATCGTGTGAGCAACAACGCGGCTAGCCGCCACGGTGTTATTGCTGATGAACCGGCGTATTGGGTGCCCACGTCCCGTTTGCCCTGCGGCACCGTTCGCGAAGGCCATTGGAGTTACGCGGTGGCCTGGGATGGCCAGATGGGACTCACCATTCGTTATGCGGAAGATTTGCTTCGAGCTGATGCGGTGGAGTCGGCCTGTTAAATCACCTTGGAATGCGAATCGTTGTGAGCACTTGCTGACTGCAAAAACTCAGGTTTTGTTCTAAACGATTATTAAAACCGTTATTTCTGCTAGAATGAATAGATGACGGCCTCACAATCTCTTCTTTAAATCCCTTATGTGCAGCTGGTACGCAAATTCCTCGAATGATGAACGACGAGGTAGGGGAAAGTCTAAGCAGCGAACGCATCATTATTTTTGGGATTTGGATGATGGTCGTCCTGGTTTTGTGCGACAAACCAAGCGTGATCGCTTGAAGCTGTTTGTCGATTCTGACGGTGATGGTTTGTTTACAAAAAAGGATGAATTGGTGGGCAGTACAAGGATTAAAAAAAGTTACCGAGGTTTGGGCTTGGGTGAACTGATTGAGGTTGATACTTATGGATCTATAACTGCATTTAACGTTCTTGATCCATCATCCACGGCTGGGCATGCAGAGTTGACGGCTGATGCGGGGCTGACTTTTGGGCATCCAGATGGTGGTGTAACTGCAGTTTTTAAACAAGTGGTTCTGCCAAGTGATTATCTTTGAGCAATTCTGAAAAGATAGTGGGTATCAATATCTGTCAAATCGCGCTTACCGGCTGAGGCGGTTGAATCGACCTGATCAAACAGGCTGTGGTCAACGCGTTGAATCCTGGCTATGGCAGAAAGAGAGAAGTTGCGACATGGCACGTTCCGCTCTGCCGCTGTTGTTGATGGTGTGTGGTGTGGCGGTTCAGGCCATGCCTCAGCCGCAGCTGAGTCCGCGGCAAACGATCCTTGAGGCGAACCGTCATCTATTGGCGGATGGATGGCAGCCATCACCCGAGCAGAAGCCCTCAGCTGAGGAGCGGCGCTGGGCTGTTGTAGGGCTGGAAAGTCTGTCGGCCTGCTCCGGAACTGGGGTTGGTTTCTGCCGGTTCGATTACCGCCGGAAGAATCAGCGGCTTTCGGTGGTCACCGTGCCCAGTCAGCCTGGCCGCCCTTCTGTGGGACGGGTGGAACGTTGGTGGTGATCAAGGGTTGAGTGGTTCTTCGCGCCAACCGGTTTCCGCCACCCAGCGCCAGCGTTGATGGGGGTGGGTGCCCAGATTGAGGCGCTCAACGCCCAAGACGTGCATGCGTAGCACCACGAAGTGGCCTGGTAATGGCGTCGTGCTCTCTAATTCTCTCGGAAATTCTGCGGCGGGGTTGAGGGGTTGCTCCGGTGTTGGCCAGCCCCAGACGGCTCGTCCGGTTGCAGTCAGCCCCTCCCAAGCCGCTTGACAAGCCTGGGGATCGTCATGCGTCGTGATCAGCCGCATGGTGCCCCGAAGCCTGTACTGCTGACGGGCTTTCGGGAACAGCCAACAGAGTTCCGCTGCTGGCTGATGGTGTAGGTCATTGATTTTGCTGCTGCGTCCATCACTGAACAGGTCGAGCTGATCAGCGTCTGCCCACCCCCTGCAAACCAGCGTTCTGACCCGTGGTTTGCCGTCAGCACTCACCGTGGCCAGCTGCAGCCAACGGGCAGAAACGGATCGACCTTCCCGCTGGCATGCGGCCTTCAGGAGTGGACGCCAGGGGGGAAGGGTTGGGCTCATGGCAGATCGAACAGACGTGCCTGCTCGGCGGCGGCTCGAACCACGATGGCGTGCCGCTGCACGAGGGGTGTTAAGGCGTCATAACCCCCGCCGATGACGGAGGCGATCGGCACTCGGCGCCGGAGGCAGGCATCGAGCACCAGGCGATCTCGCAGCATCAGCCCCGTGTCGCTGAGAGAAAGTCGGCCCAAGCGGTCGTCGCGGTGGGGGTCCACTCCAGCGTTAAACAGCACCAGATCAGGCTTTTGCTGGTCCAGGGTGTTGGGAAGCCGATCAGCGATGGCGGTGAGGTAGTCGTCATCGCCGGTGCCATCGTCCAAGGGGATGTCAATGTCTCCCTCAACCTTGCGAAGTGGGAAGTTGCTGGCGGCATGGACCGACAGCGTTGTCACCCTTGGGTCATCACGGAAACAGGCCGCAGTGCCATCGCCTTGGTGAACGTCGAGATCGATGAGCAGAATGCGCCGAACCTTGCCTTCGTTGAGCAGTACTCGTGCAGCAACGGCACAGTCATTGAAGATGCAGAAGCCACTGCCGAAGGTGGGATGGGCGTGGTGTGTTCCTCCGGCAAGGTGACACGCCACTCCATGGCGCAGGGCCAGCCTTGCGGTCAGCAATGTGCCCCCCACGGCTAGCCAGGTGCGGCGAATCAGCGGACGTGTTGCAGGCAAACCGATTCGGCGCTGTTCCGCAGGGGTCAGCTGGTCACGGCTGAAGGCCTCGTGATAAGTGCGGGGATGGATTTGCTCGAGATCGTTGCGCGCAATGCTCACAGGCCTGTGCACCCAGGCCTCCTGAATCACGCCTTGCTCCAGCAGCAGCTGATGCAGCAGCCGGAATTTGGCCATCGGGAACCGATGGGTACTCGGCAACGGAGCGGAGTACTGCGGGTGATAAACGACCGGAAGGGGCAAGCAGAGTTGAGCTCACCCACCCATTCAACGGTCAGGCAAGGCTCTGCTGCAGCAGCCAATCATTGAATCCAATGGTTTCCAGCTCGCTGACGCAATCCTGGATCTTGCGAAGATGACTCTGACGAACTTGTGTGAGACGCCGGCCTTCCTCGGAACGCAATCCAAGATTGATTCGGCGTTGGTTGAGAAGGTCCATCTCCCGATCCAGGTTCTCCATTAACTGCAGAAGGGAATAGCCCTGCTTGATCTGCTGGGAGCTGAGGTTCCGGGGGGCACCACGCATTTGCCGCCTCTTAAGGATCTTTTAACTCTTGCATGGCGCGTCTCGTGGGTCTCGAGGCGTTCATAAAAAAGAGCCCGTCGCCAAGCAACGAGCTCTGGATCCGTGTGCGAGGGGTGTCTCAAGCCCCCGTTGATTGTTCTCGATTTCGTGTGTGAAAGGTTGTCTGATGCGGGTCAAGGCATGTCTGAATGTGACTCGCGCAGCGTCACTCCTTGAGTGCAGCAATTTCGATCCGCCCCTTCGGCCAAATCAAAGTGGTGCCCTTCAGTGTGCTGATCGTCAGCAGTCCGTAAACGATCTCGTCTCCCAGGTCGATCCGAACGTTGCAGCTTTGCAGCGTTGCCCCTGCTTCAAGTTTTCTGCTCCATCGCCCGAGTCGGCGTGCCTGGAGACGTTGGCCATTGGCAAGGGTCACTGACCAAGTGTCATCGCTGCGTTCGACCTGGCAGACGGCCTGATCAGTGCCGTTGCTGCACGTGGTCTCGATCGAGCCGGCTCCATGGCCAGGGGCGCCCACGATCAGAGTCATGGCTGCTGCCGCCAGAGTGCACCGCCAGGGTTGAACCATCAGTCCGGAATCAGGTTGTCCACATTGGTCATGGTGGACACACAGCGTGCCCAGCCCGTTGCGGGGAGTGCCGGGTTGTCGCGATCAACAATCTTGTACACCAGCTTGAATTGGCAAAATCCGAGTGCATCTCGCAGTGGAGGCACGTGAACACGCACTTCTGGGAGATCCAGCAAATACTTTTCAGATGCCTTCGGCTGGGAATAAAACCGTGTGCCGGGCTTCACGGTGAAGATGGCGGCTTCCACTGAAGGCACGAAGCTCACGAGCAGTGCCAAAGCAGCAGGGATCGATCGCAAAGGGTCCCGTTTTCGGTTGATGAACGCTACGCACCTCTTCATGGACCGTCAATGTCTGTGGGTGGGTGTCTCACTGGTTAACCTCAGGCTTGTGGAGAGGTTTGGATGGGTGATTACGGCACAGCAATCCTGGTCACGATCGGACTGACCGTTCTCTTGACTGTCCCTGTGGTGTGGCAGTTTCTACAGCCGAACGACGACGATTTCGGTGACCTCACCCGAAAGAAGTGAGCCAGCACCGCGAAGTCAGCATCCATTGCTGGGAGCTCACCGGCGATCAAGCTCTCGAAGACATGGTCCTCGGCATCGACGAACGTGCTGTGCGAGGCAATCGCATCACGTTGTCATCCGAGGAGTTTGATGCGTCTCTGGCGCTCGTGGTCTGTCGGATTGGCAGCAACACCTTCGCCCATCTGGCTCAGGTGGTGGGTCTCTACAAAGGTGATGCCAGCAAGATCTGGGATCAGAGTCGTGGTTCGGGGCCTCCGGAAGGACCTGCCTACGAAATCAAGTGCATCAGCAGGATCCATCGGGTTCCCGACGAGCTGCTCGGCCCTGAAGATCCTGATGGTGTGGCCCTTTCTCATCGGGTTGCGTTGATGCATTACCTGCTGGATATGGGCTGAATCTGCCTGCGTTTGAGCCTTATGCAGTTGCACTTCAAGTTTTAGGTTAGGCGCGGAAAGATTTTTGGAATCGTCAGATGATGCGTGAACGTGAGCTGGTAGCCGACTATCCACGGCCTCCCTTCATTGAACGCATTGTGGGCTCTGTTGTGATTCGGATCAATGCTGAAATCATTGCTGAGAGTCACTCCTATGTACGGGTTTGTGAGACTTACCATCCACCCACCATTTACATCGATCCCGATGCGTTTAAACCTGGAACCTTGCACCCGGGAACGGGGAGGCCATCATTTTGTGAGTGGAAAGGTATTGCCGCTTACTGGGATTTGAGTTGCTCCGATGGGAGCAGCCGGCGTGCTCGGGCGGGTTGGAGCTATCCCAATCCCACCGATCGTTTTTCAGCGCTAGCGGGTTGGATCAGCCTCTACCCCCGGCTTGTTGATGAATGCGTGCTGGAGGGGGAAGCGGTTCAACCACAACCCGGAACTTTTTACGGCGGTTGGATCACCAGCTGGACCGTCGGACCGTTCAAGGGAGATCCAAACCATCCTGAGCTGATTTGAACCATCGTTTTTTCACAACAATCACGGCCATTCGTTGGGGCTGTGACTTGCAGGACAGCCTTCAAGCGCTTCTATGGCTCAATTGAAGTTGCCATAGGGCATGTCCGAACTTCTGAAGCGTCAGATCGACCGTCTGGAAATTGCCATCGACTTGTCTTCAGACTGGCTTGAGATCCAATATCTGATGTCAGAGCTTGAGCAGCTCAAAACTCTGTACCAAGACTCAGACGCCGAGGCCGCATGACTGGTTTGATCTGTGGTGTAACTGCCCTCTGGCTCCATAGCTGGTGGAGCTGCCGATCAACAAATTCTCCTGCTTTGAAGCGTTCGTGGCCTTATCCACGGGCATGGAAGCCAACGGCTGATCTTTACGACAACCGCCCTTGTCGACGCAGAAAGCAATTGAAGGCCCGCTCCAGAATCATGGGTCTAGCTGCTCGCTACGTCGACGTTTGATCTGGTTTGCCCCTGAACCAGGCCGGCTATCAGGATTCCATGTTTGCTGATTTCGTCTCCTCAACCTGTTCTTGCGCAGCTTGAGATGACTTATCCCTTGAACAGTTGCCAGCGTTGGCAAGGTTGGCAAAAGCTGCCATCACCATCACAGCGATGATCAGGGTGCCACCGAAGAACGCAATGTTTGGGGAGCGGTTCATGGGAGGGGCGCAAAAAAGTCCGCAGAGCCTATCTGCCTACAGCTTTTGTTGCGGTTGCAGGAATGAGAAAGGTTGCTCCAAACGAGCGACTCCGAAACCCAGCAAAACCATTGCAAAAACTGGCAACTCCATGGTAGCAGCTCACCCAAGGTGCAGATTTCGTAATTCCGCAGAAGTTACAAAGAGAACGTCTTGGATGAATAACTCGCCCATCCCCTTTAGGTTAAGAGAGGATAAAGAGGGGTCGTAGAGCTGCGCCTCTCTTGATCCACCATTTCTGCAAATAAAGAAATCTGTAAAAATTGGCAGTCGTTCAGTTCACTCTTGATTGACAAGCAAAATACTTTCAATCCAGTCTCGAGCTCCTGCCATCGGCAAATGGATATGTATTGATGCACAATGTCAACTTGAAAAGGTTGGTCAACTCACTTGTCGATTGATCTCGGTCGATGTGCGGGGGTGGATCGATTTAGAGGCCGCGCCCATCGCGCGCTGGCAAACCCGAAAAGCACCAAAAAACCCCGAAATGACCAGTGGCCAGATCGGGGTTTAGAGGGTCAAAAGCCAGCTGGGGACTGGTAACTGAAGCATCGGGGAGACAGGATTCGAACCTGCGGCATCTTGCTCCCAAAGCGAGAGATCTCTCTAGTCACAGACTGGATTTTCCTAGTCGTAGACCCAGTCCTAATAGTCTTTGTGCGTCATCAGGTGTCAGGTCGTATCAGCAGATGCTTGTCGTTTTTGGCACGCCTTTGGCACAGTGGGGGTAGCAAGATGCCTCTGCGTATTGCCCAAGATTTCTGAAAAAGATCAGTGGATTAAGCCCTTTCGTCGGCAGGTTGCAATCACCTGCGGAGATGGTTGGTACGTCCGCAATAACCGTCGACGGATGCGCCTGAACGTTCCTAGTCACGGCACCTTGTCGCTCAATTACGACTGGTCAGAACGAGGCGCAACGCAAGCCCTTTCATTCATTCAGCAACTTTTCAAGCGTTGGGATGGTGGGCGCGCATCACCCTTGCTGCTGCAGCAACCTCCACCAACACCAACACCAGCAGCAGTCATCAAAATGTAAATATCAGCCAACTGGTTGAAAAATATCGGGCGTTTGTTCCCAACGCTGGCGACAAGACCTGGCAATACAACTTTTTACCAGTGCTGAAAAACTTGTGCGCTTGCTTTGAAGGCAAGAACAGACCCAAGGACGGCACCGATCTATGCCAATAGGCGTTGGAGCAGTGGGAGCACGGATCAAGACAACGGCAGGTGATGCGCCAAGCCGCTTATGCCTTCCTTCGATGGGGTGTTGAACGTTGTCACCTCAAGAGCTGTTACCCCCCACCTGTGACCGAACCAGAGGTCAAGAAGCCAAAGCGCATCGGTATCCCCTAAGTGATGCACAGATCCTTCGCCTGCTGGATTCGCTGCCACAGGGAGAGGCTCACGACCGTTGGCGGTTTGGGCTGCAGTTGATGGCGGTTTATGGGTTGCGACCAGAAGAGCTGCGGTGGCTGCGGATCAAAGATGATCAGCTCTGGTGCTCTTACCGCAAGAGCCAAGGCGGACGTAAGGGCGCGAAAACTGACCCGCGTCGGCTTTATCCCCTATTCGTTCGGGACATTGACGGGACTCCCATTGACTGGAATCTCCAAGGGCGTATTCAGATCAACGAAGAGCTGCCCCGTTAAACCGCGAAGGTGATGGTGGTAATGCCGTGAATCGATACCTGCTACGACGATCAACGTGGCTGGCGATGCGTGCTGAAGCAGAGCAAGTTTCTGAACAGTTGACGCCTTACAGCTTTAGGCATCGCTACGCCAAGCGATCACACGCGATGAACTTGCCAATCGCCAATATCGCAGCGGCGATGGGTCACACGATTGAAGTGCATCTCGGCAGCTACGCCCGCTTCAAACCAGATGCAACGCAAGATCTATATGCAGCCGCCAATGCCTAGTCAGCGTGGAACACTTCAGACAGTCACGTCTGACCAATGCTTCACGACACCCGCATGACGCTCTGCCTGCTTGAGCAACTCATCAAAGCTCTACGAGCCAATGACCCTGACACCTTCAAAGGTTGGCTGTCTGGGGGAGTTCAAGACGTAGGGTATAGCCTTAAAATAAACGCCAAGCATCAATTTTAATAAAAAGTCAACTAGGGACGTAATCATCCGCGCAATGGTCCCAAAAAGACGGATATAGTTGCGAAAAAATTGAAAAGAAATATTATCATATTGGAGTAAATT
>NZHI01000024.1 GCA_002691345.1 Synechococcus sp. MED650
CAAATCACCAATTCAATCGTGGGAGAGGGCTCGATTCTGAAGTCCTGCAGCATTCACCACTGCGTTCTCGGTGTTCGAAGCCGTATTGAGAGTGACGTTGTCCTTCAGGACACGTTGGTGATGGGAGCTGACTTCTTTGAATCCAGCGACGAACGAGCGCTGCTTCAGGAACGCGGCGGTATCCCCGTTGGTGTGGGCAAAGGCACCACGGTGAAGCGGGCCATCCTCGATAAGAACACTCGGATCGGAACCGGTGTCACCATCGTGAACAAGGACCACGTCGAGGAAGCAGACCGCTCTGATCAGGGCTTCTACATCCGTAATGGAATCGTGGTTGTCCAGAAAAACGCCACCATCCCTGACGGCACCGTGATCTGATTGTTCATTCCTGACAGAACGTATGTGATTTACTGCCGGATTCCCCGACCGTGCTCACACTGAGCACAGTCGTTTGTGGTCCTCTCGACCATGTCCAAGTCTCACTTCGGTCTTATCGGTCTCGGCGTGATGGGCGAGAACCTTGTGCTCAACGCTGAGCGCAACGGGTTTTCGAGCGTTGTGTACAACCGCACCTACGCCAAAACCGAGGACTTTCTAAACGGCCGAGGCAACGGCAAGAACATTCAAGGTGCAACAGATCTCGAGGATTTTGTAGAAAAACTCGAGCGTCCTCGGCGCATCCTGATGATGGTCAAGGCAGGGCCGGCAGTGGATGCTGTTGTGGACCAGATCTCTCCATATCTCGAGGAAGGTGATCTGCTGATCGACGGTGGTAATTCGGATTATCACGACACCGAGCGCCGGGTGAAGCAGCTCGAAAGCAAAAGCTTCGGCTTCATCGGCATGGGTGTGTCCGGTGGTGCCAAAGGTGCCCTGGAAGGCCCCAGCATGATGCCCGGCGGCACGAAAACGTCCTACGACGCCATCGAGAGCCTGGTGAACAAGATGGCGGCTCAGGTGGAAGACGGCCCCTGCGTTACTTACATCGGCCCTGGTGGCTCCGGCCACCTGGTGAAGACCGTGCACAACGGCATTGAATACGGGATCGAGCAGATCCTGGCCGAGGGTTACGACCTGATGAAGCGGGTCAAGGGCATGAACGGCGAGCAAATGGCCAATGTGCTCGCTCAGTGGAATGCCACCGAGGAGCTCTCGTCCTATTTGGTGGAGATCACGGAGGTTTGCCTGCGCACGAAGGATCCTGAAGATGGCGCCGATCTCGTGGAGAAAATCATGGATCAGGCCGGCCAAAAGGGCACCGGTCTCTGGACTGTGGTCACCGCCCTGCAGATGGGTGCTTCCGTTCCCACCATCTACGCATCGCTGAATGGCCGGGTGATGAGTTCACTGAAGCCTGAGCGGGTTGCAGCGGAATCCATCCTCAAGGGTCCTGCTATCAAGGATTTCGACCTCGGCACGCCCGACGATGCCATGGCTCCTTTGATGGATGCCACGGTGCTCAGCTGCATCGCCAGTTATGCCCAAGGCATGGAGCTGCTTCGCATTGCGTCCCATGACCTGGACTACAGCCTTCACATGCCATCAATTGCCCAGATTTGGAAGGGTGGTTGCATCATCCGGGCCCGTTTGCTGAAGCGAATCCAGGACGCTTACAACGCCAATCCCCAGTTGACGAACCTGATGATCGATCCATGGTTCGCGGAGCAGATCAATCGTCGTCTTCCCGGGCTGGCCAAGGTTGTTGCCGGCGCTGCTGAATCCGGAATCCCCGTGCCTTGCTTCAGCAGCACCCTCGACTACATCAATTCCTACCGCAGCGGACGCTTGCCCCAGAATCTGGTGCAGGCCATGCGCGACTGCTTCGGCTCCCACACCTACCAACGGGTGGACAAAGAGGGCACCTTCCACACTGAGTGGTTGGGCTGAGCGGAACCCTGATGACCAATTACCGCATCGAGCGGGCAAGTGATGCTGATTCGCTTGCCCGCAAGGCGTCCGAAACCATTGCGGCTCAGATCAGCCTTGTGCTGGATCAGCGGGATCGCTGCAGGATTGCTCTTTCCGGGGGGAGTACTCCGGCCAAGGCCTATTCCCTCCTTGGACAGGAACATCTTCCCTGGGATCGCGTTGATGTGTTCCTTGGTGATGAACGCTGGGTGGCTGCCGATGACGACTCCAGTAATGCACGCATGCTGCGCCGCACCCTCTTGGCTGATGGACCCGGCCGTGTCGCCAGCTTCCATGCTGTTCCCACAGTGGAGTTGGCGGATGCCGAGGCCAGCGCAGCAGCGTTTGGCAACCTGGTGGCGCAACATTGCCCCGGTGAGCCGCCGGTGTTTGATGTGATGCTTCTCGGTCTTGGTGATGACGGCCACACCGCATCGCTGTTTCCGGGAACAGAAGCACCAACGGTGACCGACCGCTGGGCCACGGTTGGCCGGGGCAAGGGCCTGGATCGCATCACCTTGACAGCTCCAGTGCTGAGTGCTGCCCGCCAGGTGATCTTTCTGGTGAGTGGGGCAGGCAAGCAGGAGGCTTTGCGTCGACTGGTGGATGCCTCCGAATCCTCTGATCGCACTCCCGCCCGGTTGGTGCAACCTGCTAGTGATGTGCTGGTTCTCGCCGATCAGGATGCAGCCGCCGGCCTCTGAGCAAATCCTTTTCCAGGGCAGTGACTTTGCTGACTGGGCCAGCTTGAACGACACGATCATGGGGGGGCGATCCCGTGCTGGCTGTCGTGTCTCGCCGGAAGGTTTGTTGCTCGAAGGGGAACTTGTTGAAACCGGTGGTGGTTTCGTCAGCTGTCGTTCCCCCCGCCTGCAGCCCCCACTGGATTTATCGCCTTTTTCTGCCCTTCAGCTGGAGGTTGAAGGAGAGGGCCGCACCCTGAAGATTGCTATCGGCTGTCGCGATGGGGCGATGGGACTCACCGAGCTGATTCCAGGTGGCTTGCGTTGGGTCATCGACGTTCCAACGGAGCCGCGCGGGATCACCCGAGTGGCGGTGCCGTTCGCTGATCTCAGGCCAACGATTCGCGCCAAGCCCGTCGGTTTACCGCTGCGGTTTGATTCCGCGGGAGTCACCCGGATTCAGGTGTTGCATTCCAAGTTCGGTGATGCCGGTGATCTGAACGCGGGGTTTCGGCCTGGGCCGATCCGTCTGTTGATTCGCTCGATTCGAGCATTGCCCTGAATCCTTGGATCTTCTTGTTCTGATTGCCAAGGCGGCTGATGTCTGCCTCAAGCCCTGGAGCCATGCGGTGATCGTGATCGATCCGTCAGCCCCGGCGGAGCTGGATGAACTCGATGTGCGCATCGAATGCCGGGATGGGGATGGTCAACGCCATCCCGACCGGGATCTTGAACTGGAGATTTATCGAAGTGGCGACGAGATCAATCTGATGCTCAGCTGGTGGGATCAACCCGAGCGTCCGATGCTTTGGCATGGGCGCCATCCGGTGTGGATGGATGGTGCATCGGGTCAGCGTTGTAGTGCGCCGCAGGACGCGGCACCGTTGGAGGCACTCGGACGGCGGTTACGTGCTCTGGTGACACCGGCCGCCGATTGAATCAGTCGCAATGATCTGTTGTTGCCCCCCGGCTCGAGCTGGAAACGAGGCGCGCATATTTGCCCAGAATCCCTGTGCGGTATCGCGGCTCCGGCTTGTTCCATGCAGCCCGGCGTCGATCCAGTTCGGCATCATCCACATTGAGCTGCAACAACAGTTGATCGGCATCCACCGTGATGCTGTCGCCTTCCTNCACCAGACCGATGGTTCCGCCTACGGCAGCTTCCGGTGCCACGTGGCCNACCACCAGGCCATAGGTGCCGCCGCTGAAGCGGCCATCGGTGATCAGCGCAACCTTGTCGCCCAACCCTTGCCCCACGATGGCTGAAGTGGGTGCCAGCATCTCGCGCATGCCAGGCCCGCCAACGGGGCCTTCGTTGCGCACCACCACCACATCCCCCGCCTTGATCTGCTTNTCGAGAATGGCGGCCAGGCAATCTTCNTCGCTTTCGAACACCCGGGCTGGGCCCGTGAGCACAGGGGTTTTCACACCGCTGATCTTGGCCACGCTGCCCTCGCTGGCCAGGTTCCCCTTCAGGATCGCCAGGTGNCCCTTGGCGTAAAGCGGCTTACTCAGCGGTCGGATCACGTCCTGCCCCGCCTTGGGTTNAGAGGGCACGTCCGCCAGCGACTGCTTGAGGCTTTTGCCTTCCACGGTTCGGCAGTCGCCGTGCAGCAATCCGGCATCCAACAGCAGCTTCATNACCTGGGGGATGCCGCCAGCGTTGTGCAGATCCACCGTCACGTAACGGCCGCTNGGTTTGAGATCACAGATCACCGGCACGCGCTGACGGATGCGCTCGAAGTCGTCGATGCTCAGATCCACGCCGGCCGTGCGGGCAATGGCCAACAGATGCAGCACGGCATTGGTGGAACCACCCACGGCCATGATCACGCTGATGGCGTTTTCGAAGGCCTCTTTGGTGAGCAGATCGAGNGGGCGGATNTTGGNTTTCACCGCCTCCACCAACACTTCTGCTGAGCGAGCGGCANTGTCTGCTTTTTCCTCATCCTCAGCCGCCATGGTGGAGCTGTAGGGAAGGCTGAGCCCCATCGTTTCGATGGCAGCGCTCATCGTGTTGGCGGTGAACATGCCGCCGCAGCTGCCAGCACCAGGGCAGGCATTTTTTTCAACAGCGGTGAGCTGCTCCTCATCGATCTTGCCGCTGGTGAGCTGGCCCACGGCCTCAAATGCGCTCACCACGGTGAGATCACAGCCACCCAGTTTTCCCGGCTTGATCGTGCCGCCGTAAACGAACACCGATGGAATGTTCATCCGCGCCATGGCGAGCATGGCGCCAGGCATGTTTTTGTCGCAGCCGCCCACAGCCAACACCCCATCCATGCTCTGGCCGTTGCAGGCGGTTTCGATCGCGTCAGCGATCACCTCACGGCTCACCAGGGAGTACTTCATCCCCTCGGTGCCCATGGAGATCCCGTCGCTCACGGTGATCGTTCCAAACATCTGGGGCATTCCCCCAGCCTGGCGGGCTGCATCTTCAGCGCGCCGGGCCAGATCGTTAAGGCCGACGTTGCAAGGGGTGATGGTGCTGTAGCCGTTGGCAATGCCCAGAATCGGCTTGCCGAAATCGCTATCTCCAAATCCCACAGCCCGCAACATGGCGCGGTTAGGGGAACGCTGAATCCCTTGGGTGACGGCGTCGGAGCGGAGCATGGCGCTGACTGGGCCTATGGCAATCCAGCCAACCTACCGAGTGCTCAATCGTCGTTACCTAACCCCTCGAGTTGGGCCCGAACGCGGGCGATCTCCGCGTTGAGTTTTTCGACTCTCTCTTCCAGATGGCCGTTGGGGCTGGACTCGAACACTTCGGAACCGTCCTGCATCCGCGGCGCGTACAGCATGGCTTTTTGATTGTTGTAACGCCGGCGTCGATCCGCCTCGTTGAGCAACCACCACGCCAGGCTTGCTGCACCGATCACGGCGCCAGTGACCAACGTCGCCAGAGTTCCGGAAGCCGTGTCGTGATGTTGACCCATTAATTCCATTCCCGTATGAGAAATCTAGTCATGGCCTTAGCTTCTGAGATTGAGCCGTCGCACAGGGTCACCGATGCCTGGATGGATGGTGTCTCCCTCCCCCAACGCTTCATCAATGCAAGCGGTGTGAAGCGTGAGATCGGGAATCGCTTCACCCAGCAATTTGAGGCCAGGGCTGGCACACAAAGCCGTGATCAGTCGCAGTCGCCGCCCATCAACGCCTTTCTGCTGGAGCTGTTGCAGCAATGCAAGGGTGGCNTCTCCGGAACCGATCTGATCAACAAAAAGGATCACGCCGGCGTTGGCCTCCACCTGTTCCGGACAACCGTTGAGGCAGACCGTGGCATCCGGCAAAACGGAGCGCCCTCCCTGCCACAGCTCGATTCCGGCCGGTAACACCGGGATCGCAATCAGTGGAACGCTGCCTTCCACGATGGTTCCCTCGGTGTCTCCATTCATGGCTGGCACCGTTTCTCGGCGATGGGGCAACCAATCCCGCAGTGCCTCGTAAGTGAGCCACTTCCCGAGTTCCTGCAGCGCTGTGGCATAAAGAGCCGAAGGCGTCTCCCGATGGCGAAGCATCGTCAGCCAATGACCGATCAGGGGATGGGGCGGAACAACCACCCGCAGGCTCATGGCCATGTCGTGTCGCTCCCGGGTCAGCTGCCATAACGTGATGGCTCAAATTACCGGTCCCGATGCGCGCCCTCTTTCGTTCGGCTTCGCTGTTGGCGGTCATTGTGTTGGGCTGCAGCACGTTGTTCTGGCCCTCCTCAGTTCAAGCGATCACGGCACCTGAACTGCGCGGTCAGTTTGCTGTTCAGGAAATCACGATGGATATGCACGGTCTCGATCTCAAGGAGAAGGAATTTCTCAAGGCCGATCTGCGGGATGTAAACCTCAGCGGCACTGATCTGCGCGGTGCTGTGATCAACACCTCCCAGTTGCAGGGTGCTGATCTCCGTGGAGCAAACCTCTCAGACATCGTTGGTTTCGCAAGCCGCTTCGATGGGGCTGATCTGCGTGGGGCCAACTTCACCAACGCGATGTTGATGCAGAGCCGCTTCGCCGATGCGCAGATCGAAGGCGCTGACTTCACCAATGCCGTGTTGGATCTCCCCCAGCAACGCGCCCTGTGTGCCCGTGCCGACGGTTCCCATCCGAACGGGGTCTCCACGCGTGAGAGCCTGGGCTGTCGCCCCTGAGAACCATGCCAAAGCGTCTGCCGGTCACCGTGATCACCGGATTTCTGGGTGCGGGCAAGACCACCGTTCTGCGACATCTGCTCACCAGCAGCGGGCAGCGTTTGGCGGTGATGGTGAATGAATTCGGCAGTGTTGGCCTGGATGGCGACCTGATTCGAAGCTGCGGTTTTTGTCCTGATGACGAGGTGGACAGCCGTCTGGTGGAACTCAACAACGGCTGTCTCTGTTGCACGGTTCAGGACGACTTCCTTCCGACCATGGAGAAGCTGCTCGAGCGCGCCGATCAGCTCGATGGAATTGTTGTGGAGACCAGCGGGCTGGCTCTTCCCCGACCCTTGCTTCAGGCCCTGGATTGGCCAGCTATTCGCACCCGCGTTCATGTCAATGGTGTGGTCACGCTGGTGGATGGTGAAGCGCTTGCTCAGGGCAGCCCCGTGGCTGATGTGGAAGCTCTGGAGCGTCAACGGGCCGAGGACCCAAGCCTTGATCACCTCACGGCGATCGAGGAGTTGTTCCGAGATCAGCTGCAGGCTGCCGATCTGGTGTTGATCAGTCGTGCTGATCGGGTGGATCCTGCTGCGCTGAAGNGTGTTGAGGAGCAGCTGAATCAGAGAGTGCGTGCTGGTACAGCGNTGTTGCCTGTGGCGCAGGGACAGGTGGACAGTGCAGTGGTGCTGGGCCTGGAGCACCACAACNANGACCACCANGACCACCATCGATCACGATCATCACGATCANCACGANCACAGCCACGTCGAGATGGTCGGCAGCAACGTGCGCGTGGAGGGATCATTTGATCGTGCGGCCCTGGAAACACTTTTGACCGAACTGGTGCAGGCGCAACAGGTGGTGCGGCTCAAGGGGCGGGTTTGGCTCGCCGGTAAAGCGTTGCCCTTGCAGGTGCAGATGGTTGGTCCCCGGCTGAACAGCTGGTTTGAGGCGGCACCAGCATCAGCCTGGCGCCCTGATCAGGGGGGCGGTGTGGATCTGGTGGTGCTGTCTCTGAAGGAGACTGCCAGTGCAGAACTGCAGGCCTCGCTTCAGAGGCTGGTACAGGCCACTCCTGCAACGGCCAACACGGCCGCTGCAACTCCAGCCAGCTGAATCCGATCACCTTCCAGCTGGCCAACCCACAGAGCCATCACAGGTGCGGTGGACATCAGGGTCACACCAGGGCCCACAGGCATGGATTGAAACACCATTTGCTGAAGCACGATGCCGAGGTTGGTGCCCAGCACTGTTGCGCTGAGCAGGCGCAATTGCACCGGTGTTGAGAGGCCTTGCAGGAATGAAAGCTTCCTCATCACGGGGATGAGCCCGATCCAGCCCCCCAGGAGACGAATCGCTGCGGATTGAATCGGTGAGAGTGCCGTGCTGATCAGCACATGCCGGGCCAGAAAGGCTCCACTGAGGCCGCAGACCACGGCGATCAGCGAGAGCACAATCCCAGCCTGAAGCTGGCTGCTGCTGCTCTGCTCAGCCTTGGCTTGNAGGGCAATCAACACCACGGCGATCGAAACGAGCCCGGCGCCAATCCAATTGCCGAGCGTGGGGATGTCTCCCATCAACACAANCCCACCGATGCTCGCCAGCACGGGGCCACTGGCTTCGACAGTCAAGGTTCGGCGTGTTCCCAACCGTCGCAGGGCGGCGAGATAGAAGCTGTCTCCAGCTGCGATACCAATCAGGCCACTCAGCAGCAGGATCAGAACCGCTGTTGTTTCGTCCTGCCAGGGCAGAGTCGCCAGAACCGGGAGAAACAAGAGGCTTGCGATGCCGTTCTTGATGGCGTTCAGACGCACCGCTGATCCCAGATCGCTCAGCGACCNCCACAGGCCGCTGGCGGTTGTCCAGGCCAAGGCTGCGGCCAGTGCAGCCATCACGCCGATCATCAAGCCTGCACGTCAGCGCATAAGTCTGACGGGATGACTCGACCTTTGAGGTCACAATGCGGTCAAGCTGCGGACGGGAATGACCAATCCTTTCGTGAGGGCGGTTGATGTCATCTCCGGTCACTGGAGCGTCAATCTCGAATCCCGCGTTCCCCGAGCGGAGCTCTACAAGGCTCGCATCAGCTCCTCGCGGCCTTCCCTGGGTTTCTTTGTTCTGCTGATCAGTTCAGCGGTGATTGCCACCCTTGGCCTGATCTCCAACAGCACCGCCGTGGTGATCGGCGCCATGATTGTGGCGCCGCTGATGGACCCGATCCTCAGCTTGTCGTTCGCACTCGCCGTGTCCGATGCGGCATTGATCAAACGATCAGCCATCACGGTGCTGATTGGCACNGTTGTGGTGATCNCNACGGCAGCGTTGTTGTCGTGGGCCCTNGGCATCAGCCACGTTCAATCGGAGATCACCGGTCGGATCTCTCCGAACCTCATCGATCTCGGGATTGCGGCGGCAGCCGCCATCGCCGGCTCGTTCACGATGACGCGGGANCGACTGTCGAATTCCATCGCAGGGGTTGCCATCGCNGTGGCCCTCGTGCCTCCACTGTGTGTCTGCGGCATTGGTCTCACCCTTGGAAAAGATGTCATTGCCGTTTTCGGTCGTGGCTCTGTGGCGGGTCTGAGCAATCAGATCGCAGAAGGCTCCTTTTTGTTGTTTGTTGCCAACCTGATTGGCATCACCTTGGCGGGGTTGCTGGTGTTTCTGTTGCAGCAATACGGATCGATTGCAAAGTGCTGGAAGAACCTGTTGATCTGGTTCGCGTTTCTGGGGCTTTTGAGCATTCCTTTGTCTTCNGCCCTGCACGACTTCAGCCTGCGGCAGCAATTGAATTCTGTATTCGGAAGCTTNAAAGCTGGACAAGTCAAACGCTTCAAGNTGGTCAANGAGAATCCTTATCTCTGGTCCAAAGTCCGCATCATGTACAGCAATGTGCGGGTTGAAAACAATAAGGCCGGCTTCGATCTTGTGATCAACGCTCCGGAAGATCTGATGGAGCAATCGGTGTTGGATGAGATCTATCTGCAGTTTCTGAAGAGGTCCAAAGACCTGGGATTGGATGATATCGACCTCAACATCAGCGTGATNCCCAACAAGGTGTTCCGCTACGACGTTGGCGACAGGTCGTCTGCCAAACGTTGATTACTGGATCAGCTGTTCACTCACCTGCCAAAGCCGTGCCGCCTTGGCATCATCGGCGGCTTCCGCAGAGGTTTCGCTGCACGCGAACCGATGGCGCCCCGGTCCGAGCAGTNCATTGCTCCAGTAGCTGAATCCCGTTGGCATGGCTGGATCCAGCACCAACCGCTCCAGCAGTTCGGCGGCCCGTTCGGGACGCTCGGTGAGTCGCAGCAGATCACGTGCCACGAATCCGAACAACGCCTGGCCAAGGGGGTTGGCCTCGCGGCTGTTGCGGAAGAAACCATCACGGCCCCGCGGAATCACCAAGCCGGGGCTCCAGCAGATCACNGGCAACTGCGGATGCAGCTGTGCCAGATACCGNCCCATCAACAGGTTGCAGAGCTTGCTGTCTTTGTAGGCCTTGTCCGCATCAAAGCGTTGCTCNCCGTTCACCATGGCTGAATGGTTCTCCAGGCCGGAGAGATCGCCGAGGCCTGCGGGTCGTCCCACCCGTCCGCCACCACTGGCCGGGTTGTGCACCTCCGACGCTGTNATGACCAGCCTTGGCGCAGCGGATCGCAGCAGCAGAGGCAGCAGATCCATCGCCAGACGCTGGTGGGCCAGATGGTTCACGGCGATGGTGAGCTCNAGGCCCTGGGCACTCCAGCGCACCTGGCGATGGCCGGCGTATTGCAAACCGGCATTGAGCAGCAGACCATCCAAGGCTTCATCCTTTTCAAGAAGCGCTTGGNCGATGGCTTGAACCTGATCAAGGTCGGCCAGATCCGCCAGCAGCACGCGGCTGTCTCCGGACAGCCAGCCGAGGGTCTGCTCAGCCCGCTCCTGACTGCGGCAGATCACGGTGAGCCGGTGCCCCCGTTGCTGCAGCCGTTCGGCGGCGAGACGNCCGATACCGCTGCTGGCTCCGGTGATCAGCCAGTNCTGTGGATCAGCCATTGGTGTGGATCTTGAAGACATACAGCCTCCCGTCCCGCTCGCTCACCACGTACAGCCGATTACGGGCCGG
>NZHI01000025.1 GCA_002691345.1 Synechococcus sp. MED650
CCGATGTGCCGATCGGCGCTGGCATCCTGCGGCAGTTGGCCGATGTCTACCGAAAGGTGCGCAACACCAGCCGTTATTTGCTGGGCAACATCCACGATTTCAATCCCTCGTCTGATGCCGTTCCCGTGGCGGAACTGCCGCTGCTGGACCGCTGGATGCTGCAGCGCACCGCCGAGGTGATGGATGAGATCACCGCAGCCTTCGAGAGCTACGAGTTCTTCCGCTTCTTCCAGCTGCTGCAGAACTTCTGCGTCACCGACCTCTCCAACTTCTACCTCGACATCGCCAAAGACCGTCTGTACGTCAGTGCCCCCGCTGATCGGCGCCGCCGCAGCTGTCAGACCGTGATGGCCTTGATCATCGAGCGCCTGGCGGGTTTCATTGCTCCGGTGCTGTGCCACATGGCAGAAGACATCTGGCAGAACCTTCCCTACCCGGTACAGGAAACCTCCGTGTTCCAGCGCGGATGGCCCACCGTTCCGAGTGCCTGGCGGAACGACACGCTCTCTGCACCGATGCAGCAACTCCGTGATCTGCGGGCAGCAGTCAACAAGGTGCTGGAGGATTGCCGCGGCCGNCAGGAGCTTGGTGCCTCACTGGAGGCAGCCGTGCGGATCGACGCTCGCAGCCCCGAGCTGGAAGCTGCCTTGTGTTGGCTCAGCGACAACGGTGATCCTGAGGTGGATGGCCTGCGGGATTGGCTGTTGGTGTCCCAGTTGCAGCTGGGGGGAGAACCCTGGGCTGAAGTGCTGGCCAGCCAGGAAGACGCAACAGCTGTTATCGACGTGAGCCGAGCCCGCGGCACCAAATGCGACCGCTGCTGGCATTACGAGGCAGACGTGGGTCAGCACGCGGACCATCCCGACCTCTGCGGTCGCTGCGTTGGNGTACTCGAGCGCCGAACTCACCAGCTGGCCTGAGCCAGCAGAGCCGCAGGGGCGAAAGGTCCNGCGAGCACAAGAGCCTCGCTNGGATTCAGCGGTCCTTGGAGCAGTTCNGCCTGCTCCANCCGNGTNNNNGGNGGCAACACCGAGGCATCGGGGTCGAAGGCAGTGGGATGGGTCGTGCTGCTGCTGAAGCCTCGAAAAATGAGCAGTTCAAACGGCTCTCCTGCAGTAGTGCCCTTGAGCCGAANCACCCGCCTGGGCTCCAGGCGACTGCGCTCCTCCAGCTGCTGAACGAGATCAGCATCTGACATCAGAACTCACCGGCAACACGGCCGAAGCGGGGCAATCGCACCAACAGCCACTGGAGCAGCCCAGCGAGATAGGCCACCAACGCCACATAACCAACGAAAGCCGCCACGGCCTCGCTCCACTGACCTCCGAACANAAAGTCGAAGACCGTTGCAGCCAGTTCATGGATTCCCTGAGGCGCCTCCAACCAGCTCAAACACTCCGGTGACTGCAGCTGTTGTGTGCAGCGAAGCCCNGTAAGGGCCATCCCAAGATTGAGTAATCCAAAGCCACTCAGGGCCCAGCGCCAAACTTTCACAGTGAGAGGGAGAGGACGCCAAGCCGGCTGATCAGCCAATTCTTCATTCAGGTCCACCCAGAACCACGTGCTGATCACCATCAGCACCGGTGCGATCGCAGCGGTCACGTAGCCAAGGGGGCGCTGGTCTGTGAGCAGCAGAAGGCTGATGGCCATCAGACTGGCCACTTTCCAGTACAGGCTCAGCAAGCGCAGCACCATGGGTTCCCGCTTCCAGGCCGACCAAGCCACCAAAACAAGGGGGACACCGACAGCAAAGGTTGCAGCCAGTCGGTATGTCAGCCACACCAGAGCGCGGTAGGTCTGCTCGTTCACAGGGGCCATTAACGATCAAACCATTATCAATGGATCGGGTTGGTCATCAGGGTTGATAGGGTCCGACTCATGCCGAGTTTCCCCCTGTTCAACTGGTTNCGCACCAGCGGCGCTTCCNCCGGTTGCAGGACCGGTCTGTCAACCCGAGCGTCCCTGGATGAGGCCGTTAAGGACGTTGCCGACCAAATCGGGCAGCGCAGNGGTTCAGCGGATTTAGCCCTGGTGTTCGTCTCCACCGGCTANGCCAGCGACTTCCCTCGGCTGATGCCAATGCTGCGCAGTCGCATCAAGGCGAAGCACTGGATCGGTTGTGCCGGCGGCGGCGTGATTGGCACCCGTTCTGATGGAACAGCATCAGAAATGGAGAAGAGCCCTGCGCTGAGCGTGAGCCTTNTCAAGCTGCCGGGNGTCGAAATTGAAACACGCTCCCTGAGTACNGCGCAGCTCCCAGATCTCGATGGTGCCGCTCAGAACTGGCANGANTGGGTGGGCATCCCACCGACGCAAAGCCGTAGCCAGATCGTGTTGATCGATCCCACAAGCAGTGGAATCAACGATCTCATCAGTGGCCTTGACTACGCCTACCCCAGTACGGACAAGCTCGGTGGGATCGCNGCCCCTCACAACAATTCCCACGGCTCGCTGTTCTTTGATGACCAGGTCACCAGTGGTGCCGTGGTGTGTTCGATCGGCGGGGATTGGTGCTTGGANCCTGTCGTTGCTCAGGGATGTCGGCCGATCGGACCAGTGTTTTCAATCGAACAGGTTCAGCGCAATGTGCTGCTGGAACTCAGCGATGGATCCAACAAAGCCAGCCCGGTGAGTTGCCTTCANCGCGTGCTGGCCGATCTGAGCGANGCCGAACGCGATCTTGTTCGCCACTCCCTCTTCCTTGGAGTGGAACGCAGCAACCTTCAGGTCAGTGCCGACGGAGCCCCAAGTGAGGACAGTGCATTTCTGGTGCGCAACTTGATCGGTGTCGATCCGAGCAATGGAGCTGTTGCTGTCGCCGAGCGGGTGCGTGCCGGCCAGAACGTGCAGTTCCACCTTCGNGAGGCTTCCGCCTCCCGCGANGAGGCCCACGCACTGCTCAAAGCAGCTCGGGGCGATGGCCAGTCCCCTGCACAGTTCGGACTTCTGATGGCCTGTCTTGGTCGCGGGGTNGGGTTGTTCGGACAGCCGGATGGCGACATCAGCCTGGCCCGGGAGCTGATGCCGGAACTCCCCATTGCCGGAGCGTTCTGCAATGGAGAGATCGGCCCGGTGGGTGGTGCTACTCACCTGCACGGCTACACAGCCTGCTGGGGACTGCTCCGGCAGATCCCGACCGCTTGAATCGTGCTCCCTTAGAACTTTGCGTCAGCACGTCAATCCCCTCAGCCGCTTCTTCCAGTTGCCNTTGCAGCTGCCTGCNCCAGCGGAGCTATTCGAACGCCCGAACCAGCCGCTTCACCTTGATATCGGCTGTGCCCGAGGCCGCTGTGTGCTGGGTCTGGCGGAGCACAATCCTCACTGGAATCACCTCGGCGTTGAAATCCGTCGACCACTNGTGACATCGGCAGATCGTGAGGCCTTGGCCGCTGAAAACGGCAACGTGCGAGTGCTGTTCTGCAATGCCAACATCAGCCTTGAAGGTTGGATGAACAGCCTGAATCAGGACCTCCTGCAACGGGTTTCGATCCAATTTCCCGATCCCTGGTTCAAGCGCCGCCATCGCAAGCGTCGGGTGTTGCAACCTGCCCTGTTGATAGCCATCGCCGGAGCTTTGCAACCNGGACGGGAGCTGTTTCTCCAAAGNGATGTTCGCGACGTGATCGATCCGATGGTCGCCCTCACCGAGCTCAGCGGTTGCTTCGAGCGGCCCGCCGAGGATGAACGACCCTGGCGCCACAGCAATCCTCTACCAATCCCAACGGAACGGGAGAGTTATGTGCTCGAGCAGGGGTTACCGGTCTACCGGGTGCTGTTCCGCCGAAACCAGCAATCCAAGCCGGCCCTCTCCGATCTGGAAAAGCGTTGGCAGGCGATCGATAATCCCGCTGAAGTACGGACAGTCGAATCCTGACCATGGCTGTCGCGGAGCCGCTGATCCTGCGCTGGCAGGGAATCTTGTCCCCGCAGGCGGAGGTCATCAACCGACTGGAAAGGCTTGCTGGTGTTCTGCTGATCGTGCTGTTTGCGGGGCTTCCTGTGCTCACCCGCACAGGGCTTGCCCTCCTGATCGCCGCCAGCGGCGCCCTCTGGGTGCTTTGGAGTTTGTGCACTCCGCCACCGGAACGGCTGGGGCCAATCAGCCATTGGCTGCTGATGTTCCTGCTCGTTGCCCTTCTCGCCACAGGCTTTTCACCNGTTCCNNTTGCGGCNGCGAAGGGGCTGATCAAGGTGCTCAGTTANGCCGGGGTCTACNCCCTGCTCTGTCGCCTGCTGCTGAGCCATGCGCTCTGGTGGAACCGCCTCACCGCCGCACTNCTCAGNGGGGGACTGCTGAGCAGTGTTCTCGCCCTGCGGCAGCTCTATGCCTCCACCGAAGAGCTAGCGACCTGGGCAGATCCCAATTCGATCAGTGCAGGCACCATCCGGATCTACGGCCCCCTCGGCAATCCCAATCTCTTGTCCGGTTATCTGCTCGCGCTCCTGCCGTTTGCAGCAGTCGCCCTGCTGCGTTGGCAAGGGCTGGGCAGCCGCCTGTTTGCCGGTTGCAGCCTGATCTTGGGTGTGATTGCCACGGTGCTCACCTACAGCCGTGGGGGGTGGCTTGGGCTCATGGCCGCACTGGCGGTCCTTCTGCTGCTGCTGCTAATCCGTTGGACACGCCATTGGCCCCTGATCTGGAAACGCATGCTCCCGCTGGCGGTACTGGTGCTTGGGGCTGCTGTTGTGGTGATCGCAGCCACCAAGTTCGAACCCATCCGCACCCGGGTTGCGAGTCTCCTGGCGGGCCGGGGTGACAGCTCCAACAATTTCCGCATCAACGTCTGGCTTGCAGCCATCGAGATGATCCAGGACCGCCCCTGGCTGGGCATTGGGCCGGGGAACACGGCCTTCAACAGCATCTATCCGCTGTACCAGCAACCGAAATTCAATGCTCTGAGCGCCTACTCAGTTCCCTTGGAGATCCTCGTGGAAACGGGAATTCCAGGTCTGCTGGCCTGTCTTGGCTTGCTGTTGAGCAGTGTGCGGCAGGGGCTGGGCATGTTGTCAGCGACTCCCATGCTGGCGATGGCAGCGATCGCCAGCATGGCCTCGATCGCTGGGCTGTTGATGCAAGGGGCCACCGACACCATCTTTTTCCGGCCTGAAGTGCAACTCATCGGTTGGTTTGCCCTGGCAACACTCAGCAGTCGACCAGGACAGATCGAGAACCGCGATTCATGACGCTGCTCGCTGGATTTGATGCAGGACAGACACGGACCCGTTGCCGAATCAGTCAATGGCAGAACGGCACGCTCCAGGTGCTGGGGGAGGGAGCGGGCCCAGGGGTGTCGCATCTGTCTGCACCGGGGGGAGAAGCACGCTTTCAAAGGGCCCTGCTGGAAAGCGCTGCTGCAGCCCTGACTCACCATCCCGATGTTGTGATCGATTTTGCTGCCGTGGGCGCCAGTGGAATCGAACACGGCACGGCTCTGCAACAACGCGCCGAAAGGCTGTTGAGCGACGCATTGAAGCTGGACCGCCGTGCAGTTCTGACCACTGGAGATGAACGCACTGCCCTGCGCGGAGCCATCTCTGAGGGTGCCGGCATCATCTTGATCAGCGGCACCGGAATGATCTGCCTCGGCAAGAACGGCAAAGGCCAGGAACACCGCTGCGGGGGTTGGGGCTGGCTCCTCGATGGGGCCGGTTCCGCCTTCGACCTGGGGCACCAGGGACTGCAGCTCAGTTTGTTAATGGCAGACGGCCGTCTGCCAGACCACCCCATGCGGCGAAAGCTTTGGGACGTTCTGGGCTGCCGGAGCAACGCCGACGTCAAAGCACGCGTGGTGCAGCCGGATTTTGGGCCGGCGGAGTTTGCCGCACTGGCACCGATCGTGGTGGCGTCAGCCGTGGAAGGGTGTACAGGAGCAGAAGCCGTTCTGCAACGCTCTGCAGCAGCACTGGCCAAAGCTGTCACAGCTGTGAGCCATCAGCTTTGTCTCACAGCCCCTCTGCTGATCTGCCAAGGCGGAGCTGTCACCCATCTGGAGGAGTTNCGCGATGCGGTGAAGCGGGCGATCCACCGGGAGGTTCCTGATCTCCGCTGGGGCATCGCAGAAGGTGATGCCTGCGATGGAGCCCTGCTGATGGCCGAAGACCGAATGCTCAGGCAGCGTTGAGATAGCGATCAGCCACAGCTGCGAGCTGGGTCGACCACTGCTCGACCATGTCGGGCAATTCCGCCTCCACCATCACCCGCAAAACCGGTTCTGTTCCGCTGGCCCGCACCAGGATGCGACCNGTNGCTCCCATTGCCTGCTCCGCCTCATGGATGGCATCGGTGAGTGCAACGCATTCACGCCAGTTTTTCCGGCGCAATCGATCTTCAACGGTGACGTTGATCAGCTTCTGCGGATAAGCCTGAAAACTGCGATCCAGCCAGTCGCTCAAGCTGATGCCTTGCTCATGGCAAAGCGTGGCGAGCTGAAGCGCCGTGAGCACACCATCGCCGCAGAGGCCGTGGGAGGCCGCAAGGATGTGACCGGATTGCTCACCTCCCAGGGCTGCACCGCTGGAGAGCATTGCGGCATGAACGTGCTGATCGCCGACAGGGGTGCGTTCGAGAGTTCCACCTCTCTGCTGCCAGGCGCGCTCAAATCCCAGGTTGGACATCACTGTGGCAACCAGGCGTTGATCAGGTAGCTGCTGCTGGTCCTGAAGAACAGATCCCCACAGAAACAACACGTGGTCCCCATCGATGACCCGTCCACGGCCNTCCACAGCCAGCATGCGATCCGCATCGCCATCAAAGGCAAAACCCATCGCCGCCCCCCGTTCGATGACGGTCTGCCGCAGCGGCTCGAGCTGGGTGGACCCGCAGGCCACATTGATCCGGGTCCCATCCGGCTCGCCATGAAGAACCGTCAGATCCGCCCCAAGAGCCTGAAAGGCCTCCGCCCCACAGGCCGTTGCCGAGCCCCAGCAGAGATCCAAAACCACCGGAACACCATCGAGGCGCCGACCTCCCACCGACCCGAGCAGGGCACTGCGATATCCCGCCAGAAGCTCTGAACTCGGGCGTGCGCTGCCAAAGGCTTGAGCAGAAGCCCCATCCATCGGCAACTCTCCCCGCAACCCTGCCTCGACACGCCCCTGGCGCTCGGCACTGAGCTTCGCGCCGTTGGCGCCGAAAACTTTGATGCCGTTATCGGCCGGTGGATTGTGGCTCGCCGACACCATCAATCCCCCTGCTGCCCCCAGTTCACGGATCAGCAGAGGAACTGCTGGCGTTGGGCAAAGGCCCAACGGCCAGACATCGCGTCCTGCCGCCGTCAGGCCAGCGGTGAGAGCAGCAGAAACCATGCTGCCGCTGCTGCGCGAATCCATGCCGATCAACACGGGGCCCTCGGCTTCGAGAATCCGACCCACCCAATAACCGACCTGAAGACACAGGGCAGGCGTCAGAGCAGTGCCTGCACGTCCACGGATGCCATCCGTACCAAACCCTGGGAAAGCTTCACCAAGAGCTGGGCCGACCGGAGAAAGCACCTCTTGAACCTCTCATGCGAGGTCCGCAGACTACGAAGCACCCTGAAGCCCATTGGTGCTGGGGTGACAGGTGCCGCTCTGCCCTCAGCTCCAGCCATTCCTGATCGGATGGATGCCGTCGCCGAATGGTTATTGCGCTTCAGAATGGTTTCAGCGCCGAACTGACGTTGCAAGCGGGACCTCGCATCGGAATGGTGTTGCTGCTCTCCGTTGCGGGTTTGAGCGGTATCGGTGCGTGGAACGGGCAACAGCTTCTGCAGCGAAGGCATCCACCACTCACCCCTGAGGTCAGCCAGACCCATCTCTGGCGCACCTTCCGCTGGGCCATTGATCCGCAGCAGCGACGGGAAGCAGCACTGCTGATGCAGGCCAGCGATGGTTCAAGCGATCTCCTTCGAGGCCAAGGTTGGGGGGGAAACCCGTTAGCGGCCGTTGCGATCGAACAAGAGGCTGTCGCAGCGGAAAACCAAGGTCAACATTCGCAGGCCACATCGTTATGGCGGCAGTTGCTGAGCCGGTTTCCGCAAGCGCCTGGATCCGCCTGGGCACGACTGGCCCTCGTTGAAGACCAACCCGTTCTTCGAGAGCAATTGCTAGCCCAGTTTCCAACTCACCCGGCAGCGCTCACCCTGGCGGCACAGTTGGACGCATCGGAATCCGAACGCCGTCAGGGAGCTCTGCACCTGGCCCGCTGGGGAGTGCGCTGGCCNGGATCCCTCCAGGCCATGCGTACAGCCTGCGCCAAGGCGGATGATGCCGGGCTGAAACCAGAGCAGCGTCAGTTGCTGGCCAGATCCCTCGCCACATTGGGNGATGGACCTGCAGCCCTTGCCTGTCTGGGGNACTCCACAGCAGAACCGGANACCCAGCTGGCGATTGGNCGTTCTCTCCTGCTCTATGGCGAGACCCAGCAGGGGACAGCGCTTCTCCTGGGCCTCACCGTGGAACATCCCCNACACCCAGCGAGCTTGGAGGGAGCGCGTTTACTCAGTGAGCCGCTTGACCCTGACCCGGTGGTGCTGGATGCNATTCCAATTGANCTGGCCCAACGCTCTGCGGCCCTCGCCGCCGCCAGAGTGCGCTTGGCGCAGGGCGTCAAGGCTGAAGACGTTTTGAAAACGTGGCCAGACGACCCCGACATCTGGCAATTGCAATGGGATCTNGCCCGTGAAGCCATTTTGGCTGGGCGATGGNCGCAAGCCCGCAGATTGCTGAATCGACCAGCAGACCTTGCTCCACTNCCTGCCCCCCTCGAGGCACGACGCCTGTTCTGGCTTGGACTGACCNTGCATGAACTGGGAGACCAGCCTGCCGCTGAAGACACCTGGACGCGCTTGATCGATGGGAGCCCGGCCGGCTACTACCGCTGGCGCGCCATGGATCGCCTTGGCATGGCANCCCCACTCGATCTGCGTGATGCAGCGGCATCCAAGCCGCCACCGGGATGGGAACCGCTCAACAGTGAGCATGAGCTGGTGAACACCTTGTGGCGTCTCGGACAGGTGCAATCCGCCTGGGACACCTGGCGAGCAATGCAAAAGCCAAGGGCCACCCAGCCACCAGCTGAACGTCTGGCAGAAGGGCGACTGCGACTCTCCGTTGGCGACACCTGGATGGCACTCGATCAACTGTGGTGGCTGAGCCTGCGCTGGCGGGATCCCACATGCCAACAACGCCAAATGCTGCGCCGCAGCCAATTTCCGCAGCTGTTCAATATCGAAATGGGTGATGCAGCCAAGCAGAGCCAGGTGCGGGTCGAGCTGCTGCGAGCCATCGCCAAACAAGAGTCGAGATTTGCGCCCGGCGTGACATCACCCACCGGGGCCATTGGCCTGATGCAACTGATGCCGGAAACAGCAGCCGAGATGGCCCAAGAATCGCTGACAACAACGATGATCCGCGAGCCTGAACGCAACATCAGGCTCGGAGCGCGTTATCTGGATCGCTTGCTGCAGTTCTGGGATGGCAATCCATTTCTAAGTATCGCCAGTTACAACGCTGGNCCCGGAGCCGTCGCCTCCTGGCCAAAACCAACGGGCGACGAAGACCCCGCCCTGTGGATTGAGCGGATCCCGTACCCCGAGACGCGCTATTACACCAAAAAAGTGATCGACAACCTGCTGGGTTACGCAGACCTGAGCTCCTCAGGCTGCGAACCAGTGGGCCGTGGGATGGGGCAAAGCAGAGCCGGCGGCGATGCCGCCGTAGACAACCGCACTGAGCAGAACGAGAGACGGGAACGGAGCGGGAACAACGCCGATGCGGGTTAAATCGAGGCGGGCCAGAAGAACGGCAGAACCAAGGATCAGCACATTGGTCAACACGTTCAGCTTCAGCAGGTAGATCCCTCCCGTCACAACGAGAAGCAGGGTGACCACCAGGGTCATCACCCGACTGGAGGCCATCACCAAGGACACCTGCCGCAACAGCAGATCGGGCATGGTGCAGAGCAACACAACAACCTGCACCTGGATCAGTTCGAAGCACCAAAACCAAACCGGATCGAGCCCCTTGGCCGCAGTGAAATCTGCTCGCAGCACATTCCAATGATTGCCGAGCACAACAGCAACGAAAAAGAGCACCATCAGCATTGGTGCCCGCACTGGAAGGCCGAGGGTGCGAAGCAAAGGCATGGCCAAACGCTAGCCACTGCAGCCGGCAGGAACTGTCAGAGTGCATTCCCCTGTTGATCGGTCATGACCGGAAGCCCGCAGGACAATTCTCTCGGCATGATCCAGCGGCTTGTGTTGCTGATCGTCGCCCTTGGATTAGCCGTTGTGCTGCTGGTGCTGCGGGGCGGCATGCAGAGCGAGAGTCCGATGGAACAACTCGCCCGACAATCTCTCGAGCCGCAAGAAGCACTCAGCAACGGTCGCCCGACAATCGTTGAGTTCTATGCCGATTGGTGCCAGGTGTGTCGGGAAATGGCACCGGCAATGCTGGACCTTGAACGTCGCAACCGCAACAGCCTCGACGTTGTGCTCATCAACGTCGACAACCCCCGTTGGCTGGATCTGGTGGATCGCTACGACGTCAACGGCATCCCTCAGCTCAACCTGTTCAACGCGTCGGGCGACCCAATCGGGCGATCACTCGGTCTGCGCACCCCTGAGGAGCTCAAAGGTTTGAGCGAAGCACTCATTGGAAATCAGGCCTTGCCCAGCCTGCCAGGAGTCGGAGAACTGAGTGCTCTGAGCACACCAACGGCGACCACCTCAGCAGGCCCCCGCAGCCATGGTTGACGTGGCCCGCCATGATCTCCACAGCACGTCCTTCTTGACGCATTCATGGACCGCTTTCGGGTTGACCTGATTACTGCAACACCAAACCCGCAGCAGTGCGTCTACGCCGCGATGCATCAGGACTACAGCGAGGGCTTTGTGGCCGCNGACCGCGCNGACTGGCCCGATGAACAACGGGCTGGCGAAATCTGCGTCAAACGTCTGCTTTCAGGGGAGCGCGGCCACTACGGCCCGATGGAGCACGCTCAGATCGTGCTGAATGTGGGCTGGTTCCCTCACTCGGTGATGCAACAGGCACGCACCCACAGGGTCGGCGTCAGCTTCGATGTGCAATCGATGCGCTACACCGGCGAACGCATCTGCCGAGCAGCAGACGGAGCCCTTGAGCTCGAGGAGGTGTTTTATCTCCGTCCCATNGGGGANTACAGCGATCGGCAGGGCAAGAAATATGCCTACACCGAAGAGCTGCGCAATCAGGATCTCGAACTATGCCGAAGCGCTGCAGAGCGCTANAGGGATCTGCTCCGGGCCGGCTTCGCCGANGAACATGCCCGCGGCATTCTTCCCTTCGACTACCGCCAACACTTCGTGGTGAGCTTCAGCCTGCGCGCTTTTCTNCACTTCATGGATTTGNGAGCCAAGCTCGATGCTCAGCTTGAGATCCGCCAGCTCTGCGATCTGATGTGGCCCCACATGGTGGAGTGGGCCCCTGAATTCGCGGCTTGGTACGAGAAAAGTCGNCTGCACCGGGCAAGGCTGGCGCCCTAGACCTTGGCCANNGTCACCCGCTCTGGCTGATGTTGATACTTTCCTTGGCGATCGCTGTAGGTGGTTGAACAGGGATCACCTTCAAAAAACAACAACTGGCAAATGCCTTCATCGGCATAGATCCGGCAATCAGCTCCTGAACTATTGCTGAACTCAAGGGTGAGGTGCCCCTCCCAGCTCGCCTCCGCAGGTGTTGTATTCACAATGATCCCCAAACGGGCATAGGTGCTCTTGCCCAGGCAGATCACGGTGATGTTGGGAGGCACCCGCAACTTTTCCAGCGCCACNCCNAGGCCATAGGAGTGCGCCGGAAGAATGAAATAGCGACCATCCTCATCCTCATGGAGTGGGGTGGGCTCAAGATTGGCCGGATTGAACCGCTTNGGGTTCATCACCGTTCCAGGAACATGCCGGAAGATCAGAAATTCCTGTGGTGACAGGCGCAGGTCATAGCCATACGACGAACATCCGAAACTCAGCACCGGGCGTTGTCGCTGATCNGGGTCTAAGTGGCGAACAAGGCCGTGCTGGAAGGGTTCGATCATCCCCTGTCCAGCTTGTTCGGTGATCCAGCGATCGCATTTCAGCATCAGAAACCTCGGCGGAGTTCTGTGACTTGGTCCGCCAAGCCCACCACACCGGGAGGGATTGCGGGTCCTGTGATGATCACATCCATCGACGCAGGCCGCTGCTCAAGGGCCTGCATCACATCGGTCTCTTCGAGATACCCGAACTGAATGGCAAGACCGATTTCATCAAGCACCAGCTGATCGAGATCCCCCTGCAGGAGATGCTCACGGCAGATGNTCCAGAGAGCCTGCACCGCTTCAAGCCCCCCGGCCTGGCCTGCAGACGACAGGCACAGAGGTACGTCTGGCCTGAGCCAAACCAATCCCCCACAGAGCTGAACGCGACCATCTGGCCCCTGCTGTACCCCACCTTTNAGAAACTGCGTGATCAGCACCCGGCTTCCCAAGCCCGCAGCACGCATCGCCTGGCTCAGCACAGTGGCAAAGCTGCCGCGATAAGGAGCGGTATGCACTTGCANCTGCCCTTCTGGNGCCACAAGCGCCAATGGGGGACGCACGGGCGCCGGCGGGCGGTGACGCAATCCAGCCCGTTCCAGCGCACGCTGATCCCGGTCTCGGGAGTCAGGGGCTGCATGGGAACTAGCAAGACTTGCTGTCATCGCGGCTGCGTGCATCCGGGGACTCCCGGCCAGATCTCGAATGTAGCGGTGCAACGGCAATTCACAAGGGTGCTCACACCATCCCTGGTGTGCAGGGCCTGTGATGACCACCTGCCTGCAAGGCTGATCTCACCACCTGGATCCCATGAGCCAATCCGCCAACAGCCGCAGTGATGGCCGCAACCCCGAGCAGATCCGACCGTTTTCGGTGAGCTGGGAGCCGATGGGCTTTGCGCTGAGTTCCCTGATCGTGCGAACCGGACGAACTGCTGTGCTGTGCAGCCTTTGCCTTGAGGACAGCGTGCCGCGTTGGCGCAAAGGAGAAGGNCTGGGATGGCTGAGTGCTGAATACCGGCTACTCCCAGGCTCAACGCCGCAGCGCCAGTCACGGGAACTGCTGAAACTGTCCGGAAGAACGCAAGAAATCCAACGGTTAATCGGCCGCAGCCTGCGNGCTGTGCTCGATATGCAGCTGCTTGGCGAACGAACCCTTCTTGTGGACTGCGATGTGATTCAGGCGGATGCCGGCACNCGAACTGCAGCCATCACAGGTGCCTGGCTCGCCTTGAAGCAGGGCTGTGCACAACTCGTCCAGCAGGGCGTTCTGGCGGAATCACCCGTTGTTGAACAAGTCGCAGCCGTGTCGGTGGGGCTTGTGGATGGCCAACCGTTGTTGGACCTCGATTACAGCGAAGACAGCCGAGCCGAAGTGGACCTGAATTTGGTGCAAGCCAGTGATGGCCGCCTTCTGGAGATTCAAGGCACAGCCGAAGGGGCACCTTTCAGCAGNGGCCAGCTCAATGACCTGCTCGACTTGGCCGAGCCAGGGCTGAGTGCTTTGATGCAGTCTCAACAAGAAGCGCTGCAAAGCCGCGCCGCCATTACGTAATAACCGCTACACGGACGCCACGACTAGCTCCGTAACTTCCATGAACGCGGGGCGATGCCATGACAAGCAGCACAGGGTTCAGCCGCTACACCCCACAGGTGCTGGCATCCACGCAGTCTGCNGAACCGGTGAGCAAATCCCTGATGTCGATCATCAGGGACCTCGATGGAGCCAGCACGGAGGTTATCGATCGGAACAAAACAATTTTTTTTCCTGGAGATCCTGCCGAACGCGTTTATCTCATCCGTCGGGGNGCTGTGCGCCTGTCTCGGGTTTATGAGTCAGGGGAGGAGATCACCGTGGCACTGCTGCGCGAAAACAGCCTTTTTGGGGTGTTGTCTTTGCTGACTGGGCAGCGATCTGATCGCTTTTATCACGCGATCGCCTTTACCCGAGTGGAAATGGTGACGGCACCTGCCGCTTCTGTGAAGGCTGCCATCGAAGCGGATACCAATGTTGGGCTTCGCTTGCTGCAGGGTCTCTCCAGCCGCATTCTGCAGACCGAGACGATGATCGAAACCCTCACNCACAGGGACATGTCGTCCCGGCTGGTCAGTTTTCTGTTAGTTCTTTGCCGCGATTTCGGTGTCGCCGATGAACTCGGAATCACCATTGACCTGCGCCTGTCTCATCAAGCCATTGCAGAAGCAATNGGCTCGACACGCGTCACCATCACCCGTCTGCTGGGAGACTTGCGCCAATCCGGTTTGGTCCAGATTGATCGAAAGAAAATCACCGTTCTCGATCCAATTGCCCTGGCCAAGNGGTTCAGCTGAATCGCTGACACTGGGGTTAACTGAACCATGAGCGGCTGGGGCCTGATCCTGGCGTTGCTGGTTCTCGGGGGAGTGCTGTCCACCCTTGGAGATCGGCTTGGCAGCCGCGTTGGCAAAGCGCGGCTGAGCCTGTTCAACATGCGTCCCCGACGNACCGCCGTGTTGATCACGGTGCTCACCGGAAGCTTGATCAGTGCGCTGTCCCTCGGTNTGCTGCTGCTGGTCAGTCGCCAACTCCGCGTCGGTCTGTTTGAGCTGGATGGATTGCAACAGCGGTTAAACGACAGCCGGAAGCAACTTGACGCGGCAGAAACGGAACGTCGCAAGGCACGNCAGGANACTGCTCGGATCGAGGCTGCACTCAGCACTGCCAAACAACGGGCCGAGACGCTGCGCAACGAACTTGCGCCGCTGGAGGCAGATCGTGAGCGACTCATTCAGGACATCGCATCGCGGGATGCAGACATCCGACGGACAGAAGCAGAGCTCAACGATGTCCGCAGCCGCATCAAGGCCGGAGAGCAAGAACTTCTGGATCTGGAACGAAATCTTGTGGCCCTGAGGCGGGGCGCTGTTGTGCTCAGCAGCGGACAGACCCTGGCCACAGCAACCGTGCGGCTCGAATCACCCGATCAGGCGAAACAGGCGGTGGATCGACTGCTTCGGGAAGCCAATCTCAATGCCTACAGCAAGGTGCGACCCGGGGAGGCGCCTGATCGCCAGCTCATACGGGTTCCGAGAAGTGACGTGGAACGCCTGAAGGGAATCATCAGCAAGCCGGAGACCTGGGTCATTTCCCTGCGCTCCGCAACGAATGTTTTGCGGGGTGAATTAGCGGTTTATGCATTCCCGGAAGTTCGCCCGAACCGCTTGGTGGCCCGCGAGGGAGATGTGCTCGCCACCACGGTCTTGCAGGAGGAGGAGATCACGCGCGACGCGATCCGCACTCGGCTCAACCTTCTTTTGGCCTCCGCATACGCGGAAGTTCAGCGAAGGGGTTCCNTAAGCNAAGGTCTCAAATTCGATGGCAACGCCGTTGCCCGCTTGGCCCAAGCTCTGATCGAACGCCCTCAACAGTCCGTCAACCTCAGGGTGATTGCCGCACGAGACAGCAACAGTGCAGATTCCGTGATTGTTTCCATCGAAGCGGCGCCATGAGCTTCATCGCCGTGATCGACCCTGGGAGGTGCAAATGCGGCCTGCTCCTTGTCAATCTTGAGAACACGCGTGTGATCCATGGCCAGGTTCTGAGTTCTGACTGCGTGGAGGCCCAGCTGCAGCAGTGGAACCAGACATCAAAGCTGGAACAGATCTTGATCGGAGATGGGACTGGCAGTCAAACCTGGAAATCGCAGGTTGGGCGATGGGCACCCAGCACCATGCTGATCCCGGAGAAAGGCACCACCCTGCGGGCTCGGAGCCGCTACTGGGAACTTTGGCCAGTACGGGGATGGCAGAGGCTGCTTCCCCTCGGCATGCGCATGCCTCCGGTCGACCTCGATGCCGTTGCTGCACTGGTGATGTTGGAAGACCACCTCGGTATTCGGTTCACGTGGCCGGGCGAGCTACCGGATTTCAGGGTCAAAACCTCGCTCGCACGGTGAAGGTGTAATCCCCCCCGGGCTCGAGCCGGTAATCAGATCGCACCAGAAAGCGACGCAAGGCGTCCTCAATCAAGGCACGCCCGAGAGANGGCTCCACCACCAACTCTCCGCGATCAAACGCCCAACGGAACTCCCACTGGAAACCACCCGCCGCAACGTCACCTTCCACGCATTGCTCTTGAAAACACTGACGTAAAACCCGGAGGTGCGCAGTCGTGGCGGGTAGACGGGGCATCAGGGTCCCGTTTGAGGGTCCGGACGAAAGCCATTGATCCAGGTCCCTGCACGCTCATATCCCTGGCGTTGCAGCCGATCAAGTCCGTCGAGCACCGCATCCAGAACAGCATCAACAGAGGGTTCTTCAGCCTTAGAGAAGGTTCCAAGCACGTGGGATACGGTTTTTGCACGACGTTCTTCAGGGTTATCAGCAGGAGCGCCGATCCCGATGCGAAGTCGGGGAAAGCTCGGGGTNCCAAGGTGCTGAATGGTGCTGCGAAGACCGTTGTGGCCTCCAGCACTTCCCTGGACNCGCAGCCGCAAGCGACCAAGGGGTAAATCCATGTCGTCGACGAGCACGAGAAGCTGGTTCGGCTCAAAACCAAACCAATTCAGAGCGGAACGAATCGATCGTCCGCTGTCGTTCATGAAGGTCTGGGGCATCAACAAGCGAAGGCGATGCTCACCCACTCCCATTTCCGCAGCCAAGCCGTGGAGCTTGGCTTGTTGACGAAATTGAACTCCTTCGCGTTGTGCCAGCCTCTCCAGGGCCATGAAGCCGATGTTGTGGCGAGTGCCGGCATATTTTTTCCCTGGATTGCCAAGGCCAACCACCAGACGCAAATCACTGGTCACTGGACTCAACGTCACTGCCCAGGGGGCAGTTCATCAGCAGAGCCAGACTCTTCCTCTGAGCCAACGGCTTCAGGCTCTGCCATGGCCTTGTTGATTTCGCGCTCGAATTCCTTTGAAGCGGATTGAAAACCCTTCAAGGTTTTTCCCAACGTGCGTCCCATCTCTGGAAGACGCTTTGGGCCGAACACAAGAAGGGCAACGGCGCCGATCACCGCCATCTCGGGGAGGCCGACGCCGAAAATGTTCATCGGATTCGATCAGCCGAGGCCGTTCCAGTTGACATTGATTCCTTCGAGGATCAACGACTTGTTGTACAGCTGAAGGATCACGAGCAGAAACACCAGGAACAGCACCATGAAGATGCCCATCACTGGTGTTGTGCCCCAACCGGGCACCACCTTGCCGTACTCGGAGTTCANTGGGCGGAGGAGGTCTCCCAGACGGGTGCGTTGAGCCATAGCGACGCTGGGTCTCGGGTGGATTGAAGTGCCGATACTGTAGGGGCCAGCTCCAGTTCGGGGTTGATCCTGTCGAGAGATGTGATGGAAACGTCGTCCCCAGCCCTGTCGGTCGCCATCGGCGTGCTCGCTGTCTTGTTTGGTCTCACAGGTTTTGGTGTGTACCAGGCTTTCGGCCCACCATCCAAAGCACTGGATGATCCCTTCGATGATCACGAAGACTGACTGAGCTCCAGCTCCACCAATTCACCGGGGCCGACTCGAACCGCTTCTCTTGCACCGGNATCATCCTGGCGAACGATCATCCAGGGGTGTCCNGGNTTCCAGGTGATGCGAGAAGCACCGGGATTCAGCAGCCTGAGCCTGCAGCGGCCATNGATTGGTTGAACTGCAATCGGGAGCAAACCCTTGGGGACGGCAGGTAGCCATTGCCGCTTCTCGGAATCCATCGGTGCGAGCCATCCCGGTTCACGCATGGCGAGNGAGGCCTGCGGAACACCAGCGGCCATCCAGTTCCCGCTTAACGGCATCAGCGCGAAACGCTGACGGTGCCAACCCCTGTCNGCGCTGGGATCCGGCCAGGTGGGACCCCGCAGGAGCGAGACGCCGAGCCGATCACCAGACCAATCGACTCCCTGGGGACCATCCAACAGAACCGCCAGCCCACCTCCTGGAGCAGCGCTCTGGGAGGCAATCCAAGAAATCACCGGAACCTCCCAGCGTGCTGATTCCCCTGGTGTCGATGGTTCTGCCGGGCGCTCAATCACACCACCACTGGTGTCTGCCGCCACCCGCACCGCCGTCTGCGCCAAGGGCAACTCGACCCGCAGCAGCTCATGGGTTTGACACCAATCGATGCTGCAGATCAACTCCACCCATGGGGTGTCCGCCCTGAGACGCAGATCCATCCGCATTCGGCTGAATCCGAACTGATAGCGCATCACGAGATGCGCAACCAACGGCCCTCGCTCCAACCATTGCAGTGAAGCGTCGTTGGTGACACCAAGAGGGAAGGAGCGGTAGTCCGCCGCAAGATCCCATGCATCCCAGAACTCACCACGGTCGCGGTAGCGCTCAACGATCAATGGCGAAGACAACTGCTTTCGACCATCGCGATCCCGAAGCTGCAGCAGGCCTTGGGACGACACATCGAGCTCCAAAAGACCATTGCCGATCCGCCAACAATCCGGACCCAACGCGACGGCAGCCACAGGATTGCGAATGGGTGCTTCTTGATCAGCCGCTTCAACCCGCTGGAGCGGAACAGAACAGACGCCCTGTTGGCAGGGGAGCTGCACCCAAGTTCCACCAACCGTTGATGGCTGCTGAGGCAGGGGGCTGCCGCCTTGATGCCAATCCCCAGCCGGNAANCGAATCAATGGAGACCAGGAGGNCAAGGGTTGCAGCCCCCACCAGGTCCAGTGCTGGCGCGAGGCGGTAACGCCAGGCAGAGAGGTCAAGCGGCGGTTCCGTTCACGGCTGGCGGTTTGCCGGGCCGAACGCCAAACCGGTTCAGCTTGGTCAAACACCTCCGGAATCGACGTTCCCGGGAGAATGTCGTGAAATTGCTGGAACANCAGCGGCCGCCAGTCGCTGCTGTTGGAAGCTTGATCNGAAAACGCGAGCAACACCGCAGCGGTGTCTGCTTCGCGCAGCAATCGCTCCAAAGTTCGGTTGTGCCGTTTCTGGTCTGGCCGGCTGGTGGCACAGCCTCGATGCAGTTCCAGGTACAGCTCATCACGCCAAACCGGGAGTGANCTCTTCAGCGGCTCAAGCGCATCCAGAAACGCGCGCACTGTGCCGGGCTGGGTGGGGAGCGCACTTGGCTCGGAGTCCCANAGTTGAAGCTGTTCCAACATTTCGTCAGTCGGACCACCGCCGTGGTCCCCAACGCCAGGAATCCACAACGCAGCNGCAAGCCCCGTGGCTGCTTTCCACTGACGCTGTTCCTGNAGCATGTCCAACGGATCGCCACGCCGGCCGATGGGCGGAAGCATCAGAGCCTGAATTTCCGATCCTCCTCTCGATCGCCACCGGAACAGTCGNTGCGGGAACGGATTGGTGGCGTTCCAGGCCAGTTTGTGGGTGCAGAACCACCGCACACCNGTCTGCTGAGCAACGGCCGGCAAGCCAGCGCCAAAACCAAAGCTGTCTGGAAGCCAGGCCAGTTCATGCGTCCACTCCGGAAAGCGACGACGGCTGTCGTTCTGCCCAAGCGCGAACTGCTGCCAAAGCGAGGCCGTGCTCACCAGCACGCAATCGGTTTCGACCCAGGGCCCGTTGATGGGCTCCCAGCGGCCTGCAGCACTGGCGGCACAGATCTCAGTGAACAGAGCTGGGCGGTGGCGTTCCATCCAGGCATAGAGGGCCGGGGTGGAGTGAGCAAAATGCAGTTGCGGCCAGCGCTTCATCAAATCAAGGGCTGATCGGAANGTGCGTTCAGCCGCCTGCCAGGTGTCNGCAACTGGCCAGAGCCAAGCCAGATCGAGATGGGCATGNCCCAGCCAATGCACTGATCCCGAGGGAGGGGATGCCCCACGAAGCATGGCGACGACAGAAGCCTGCGCATCTCCCGACAGCGGATCCAAGTCGCTCCAGGAGGGGGGAAGGTCGCCACCTGCGGCCAGATGCAGCTCCAGCGCAGCTGGAACAAGCACCGCATCAGGGTCATCCCCAGCCTGAATCGGCTCCAGTTCCAAATCAGTGGAGATCAAGGCTCCGTCGTCATGGAGAGGACTGCACANCTCCAAACACAAACGCAGTTCATCACCCTGACGACATCGATCGGGCAAGGGCCATCGACAGGTGGTGTCGAACAGATCTCCCTCGTGGATCAGCACCCCATCGGCCCAGAGACGCATGTGCTCAGCCCACCAGCTCATCGTGAGCCGAGCTCTGCTTTTNTCGCTNACCANCCAAGTCTTCGGCCAGACAAGGATTTGCTCGAGACGGAGCCACTGGCGCCCTCGGGGCCAGATCAACAGACCCCGCTTGGCCCAGTCAGGGCGGTGGATTGCCCCCCAGGATTCCTCTCGGAAGGCAGGAGCTCCCGGGCAGCCAGACCGGCGCCATTCGCCCCTCAGATCACAGCGTGAGCGACTGCGAAACGTTTCAATCCACCCCGATCGCTGGGCCTTGATGGGGTCATTGCCCCTGATGACGCTGTCACTCCCCATAGGATGATGCTGCTGTCACAGACGCCGGTCGGTCTCCATGCTCGCCCTCAAGATCTCCGTTTACTCGGTCGTCTTCTTTTTTCTCGGCATCTTCGTGTTCGGCTTTTTGGCGAGCGATCCAAGCCGTACCCCCAGCCGAAAAGATCTCGAAGACTGAACGCATCAGGGATCAGACCGCGCAAATCACTGGTCTGACCCGCGCCGATTCGGCGTGATTGAGCTGCAAAGATCAGTCTCCGCAGCTCGAATCCTTTGGCGGCATCCCGCCTTGCTTTTGCTCTCGCTCTGCTCCTGATCCCAGGGGCAGCAATTTCTTGGCCGGCTTCCGCTGAAGAAGAACCAGGTTTCCCATCGGATGAAGCCAGCGCTCGCCAGCGCCTGAACATTCGAGCCGATCGCCAATTCACCGATAGCCGAACCAAAGTCAGCATTGCTGAAGGCAATGTTCGAATCCAAATCGGGGCTGCCGAGCTCAGAGCCGATCGGATCGAATTTGATGCGGGCTATCGGACGCTCTTCGCGCGAGGTGCGGTTCAACTGAGACGCGGAGGCCAATACTTCCAGGCTTCAGCACTGCGATACAACCTGGTTCAAAACGAAGGCGAACTCGACGACGTTTATGGCGTCATTGATTTAGAGCAGCTGCCCACAACGTTCCAAGTCACGACGTCGGCTGCCTCCAGCCTGTCCAGCGGCGGCACTCAAACCGAAGAACCTGCTCCTCCAACGCTGGCGTGTCCTCCGTTATTGCCCCCAGTACCCGACTGGCACCCCCAGCCATGGGCTGTCACGGCTTGGGGCGGCCAGATGATCGATGCGCCTTTCGGCGACACATTTCTGTTCAACGGACGGATGCGGCCAGAAGCGGTGCTTGGGGTTGGTTTACAGAGGCGGATCGTGCGAGCCGGCCCCTTGGCGCTGGAGCTCGAAGCTGACCTCTTCAGCCACATCGCCAAACAGCAACCTGGCGGTGAGTTCAATCAGAGCAAGCCCTACGCAGACCTTCCCGCCCAGACCTTTGGCGAAGGCATCCTCGGCATCGGGGCCCGTGTTTGGGTTCAACCCTGGCTGAGCTTCAGCTTTGTGGAAGGCATCAGCTACAACACTGATGTCAGCCTTTACGAGAAGACTTACCGCGAAAACTACACACAGTTGCTGAATTACCTGGGCTTCGAAGTCGAAGCGGCTGTGTCCTCAGACCTCTCCCTGGTCGGCAGAATTCATCACCGTTCCGGGGCCTTCGGCACTTACTCCGGCGTCACCGAGGGAAGCAATGCCTATCTGCTCGGACTCCGATACCGCTGGGGTCAGGACAAACCTTCCGTGGAAGAAGCGCTGATGCCGCCCCCGGAAGGATGCCCGAACCCCGATCAAGACACGCGTTTCCGGCCGTCCTCCCTCTCGGACCGGCTCGATTCCATCGCGCTTGGCGATGGCGGCGTGGTCCAGCGCCACGTACCGAAGGAGCAACCCTCACCAACGATCGCGATCACTCCGAAACAACAACATGCCTTGCGCACAGCCGCTGTCGAACGCATCGACCAGCGGGTCTCCGATGTGCGTTTGAAAGGTGCGTTCACCATCGAACGCCGAAGTGGCATTCCGGTGCAACGCCTGAATTCCTCGGTTCGGGATGAAAATCGTTTTGGCGTGGTGAAAGTGCCACAACTCAAGAGTCTCGGCAGCACCCAACTGCTCAACGGCACCATCAGCCGCTGGAGAATCCAAGCCTCCAGGGTGCAGATCACGGCAAAAGGCTGGCAAGCGGATCGGATGGGCTTCAGCAACGACCCCTTCACGCCGGCACAAACCCGGATCGACGCTGAAGGTGTGATCGCCCGAGAACAAGCGAACGGCGATCTGCTGATCTCAGCCCGGCGCAACCGATTGATCATTGAGGATCAGCTCCCCATTCCGATCACCCGTCGTCAACTGATTCAGAAAGAAGAGGAGGTTGAAAACCGCTGGGTCGTCGGCATCGATAACGACGACCGCGGTGGATTGTTCGTGGGGCGCAACCTCAAACCCATCACCATCGGAACCAAAACAGAACTTTCACTGCAACCGCAGTTCATGGTTCAACGGGCTGCAGATGGGGATAGCAGCAATCCCGGTGAACTTTTCGGTTTAGAGGCCAAGCTGCGGGGCCAGTACGGGGACTACCAACTGAGCACAGACGCGGACATCAGCAGCTTCGATCCCGATGATGTGCTCGACAACAGCCGCTTCTGGGGCACATTCGGCCGCGATGTCGATCTCGGATCACTTGGAACCTGGAAAACGAACCTGTTCGGGGCTTACCGCTACCGCACCTGGAACGGCTCATTGGGCGAAACCGACATCGAAGCGGCCTATGGCCTGTACGGCCAGACCAAAGGCGAATGGAACAACGGTGACATCAAACACCGCTATCTCCTGCGTTCCGCAATCGGTGATTACTACGCCGATCGCTACAACAGCGAGCGGATGCTGCGCAGTGGGCGCGGCAGCCTGTTCGGCTCCATCACCAGCACAATCCCAATCCTGAAGGGGGACACCGCCGAGCTGACCCCGTTAGCCGCCTATCGCTACTCCCCGGTGGCCATCGTTCCGGGTCTCAGCCTGAACACCAACATCAACACAACTCTGGCGGCCTATGCCAGTGGCCACCATCAGGAAAGCCTGAGCTTCAGCGGAGGCCCCACCATCACCCTCGGAACATTCAGCAAGCCCTTCCTCGATTTCACCCAGATCTCAGTGATCGCAGGAGGATCGCTGCTCAATGGAGGCAGCCCGTTTGATTTCGATCGTGTCGTTGACCTCGGCACCCTTGGGGTGGGCCTGAGCCAGCAAATCGCCGGCCCTCTTGTTCTGAGCACAGGGGTCAAGTTCAACGTTGACCCCGGTTCGGAGTTCTACGGCGACGTGATCAACTCCAACATCGAGCTGCGCTGGCAGCGGCGGAGCTACGACGTGGGCGTCTACTTCAATCCCTATGAAGGCATCGGCGGCGTTCGCTTCCGCCTCAACGACTTTGACTTCAAGGGCACCGGCGTTCCCTTTGTCCCCTATACGCCAACCAACTGGATGGATACCGCAGACGAGGATCAGCCGTTCAGTCGCCGCCGCCAATGATCAGATCACTGCCCGAGAGGTCTGCGCCGGCGTAACGCATGCCTGAGGTGCGCACACCAGGGGCATAAGCGTTGATCACAACAGCTTCACGCAGATCGGCATCGCGCAGATCAACGCCGGTCAATTCAGCATTGGTGAGCGTTGCACCACGCAGATCGGCAGCCTCCAGGAGAGCACCGGTCAGATCAGCACCTTCGAGGTTCGCCCCGCGCAGATCAGCGCCCCGGAGATCTGTACCCCGCAGATCAGCACCGATCCAATGCCTGCCGCGCAGGTCCATCCCGCGCAGATCACAGCCGGAACAACCTCGCTCGAGCTGGTTGTAAGGCTCCACCGCCAGCGGCTGAATCGGAGCCGCAACAGCAGCCCCGACACCGAGCAGCATGAACAACGGCAAAGCCACGAATCGAGCCGAGAGTGGCATCACAACCAACCTTTCTGTCTCTTTCATAGACACAGGAGTCGCAGTCGGCGACTAACGCGCTGCGAAGTTGTTGAGGTAAGGGAGGGAATCGATCAACCCTTGAACCTTGTCGCTGTGATCGAGCAACTGGGAGGTGGCATCCCAACGACCACTGCGCAGCATGTCCAGGGGACCTGGCTCGATCGTTACCGGCCATTGCCCAGCAGGGGATTGCAGCGCAGGAGACGACAGGTCGAGACACCACGCAGCGGCGGGATCCGCCTCAACGGCGCCCTGAATCGCTTCAATCTGATCAGGAGTTGATGTGGCGCAGGGAATCCCAAGGGCCAAGCAGTTGCCGTAGAAGATCTCTGCGAAACTGACNCCCACCACNGCTCGGATACCCCAGCGCATCAGCGCTTGTGGAGCGTGCTCACGGCTGGAACCGCAGCCAAAGTTTCCGTTCACAACAAGGATCGAGGCCCCCTGAAACCGGGCCTGATCAAACGGATGGGATCCCTTGAGCTCCTTGCGATCGTCAGCAAACACCTGATCGCCAAGGGCATCAAAGCTGACGCATTTGAGAAAACGTGCCGGGATGATCCGATCCGTGTCGATGTCCTCGCCCTTCACGACCAGTGCTGTGCCGTTCACTTGCGGGATCGCACCGTTGGGAAAACTGGTCATCAGGACGCCGGGTGTAANGGGAGGGTGCGGACATCGGTCACCCGACCATGCACAGCGGCTGCGGCCACCATCGCCGGGCTCATCAGCAGGGTTCGTCCACTGGCAGAGCCCTGCCGACCCTTGAAATTTCGATTGCTGGAGCTCGCACTGATCTGCCGACCCTCCAGACGATCCGGGTTCATCGCCAGACACATCGAGCACCCGGGCTCACGCCACTCGAAGCCTGCGGTACGGAACACCTGATCCAGGCCTTCTGCCTCAGCGGCCTGGGCCACCTGCTCGGAACCAGGAACCACGAAGGCCTTAATACCGTCGGCTACTTGACGGCCCCGTGCCACCGCAGCGGCAGCGCGCAGATCGCTGAGTCGCCCATTGGTGCAGCTGCCGATGAAGCAGACATCCACCGGCACCCCAGCGATGGGCGTGCCGGGCTGAAGATCCATATAGCGATAGGCCTCCTCAGCGATCGGCCGATCGCCTGGATCCAAGGCATCCAGGCCCGGAATCGACTCTTCGATGCCAAGCCCCTGACCGGGGGTGATCCCCCACGTCACCGTGGGAGTGATCGCCGCGGCATCGAACACAACCTCGTCATCCACAACCGCATCCGCATCACTGGCCAGAGAGCGCCACCAACGAACGGCCCGATTCCAGGCTTCACCGGCCGGAACATGGGGGCGACCTTCCAGGTAATCGAAGGTCACTTGATCGGGATTGACATATCCACAGCGGGCGCCACCTTCGATCGCCATGTTGCAGAGCGTCATCCGCTCCTCCATGGACAGGGCCTCGATCGCGGAGCCTGCGAATTCGTAGGCATGGCCCACACCCCCCTTCACACCGAGGGTACGGATCACATGAAGGATGAGGTCTTTAGCGGTGACCGCCTCGCTGAGGCGACCGTTCACCAAAATCCGCCGCACCTTGAGTTTGTTCATCGCCAGGCTCTGGCTGGCCAGAACATCGCGCACCTGACTGGTGCCGATCCCGAACGCGATGGCGCCAAAGGCACCGTGGGTGGACGTGTGGGAATCACCGCAGGCCACGGTCATCCCGGGCTGGGTCAACCCCAGCTCCGGTGCGATCACGTGAACAATTCCCTGGCGGCCACTGCCGATGTTGTTCAGAGCAATGCCGTTCTCAAGGCAGTTGCGTTCGAGCGTGCTCAGCATCTCCTCGGCCAGAGGGTCGGCAAAAGGACGCTGCTGAGACGTGGTGGGCACAATGTGATCCACCGTGGCCACGGTGCGCTCAGGACAGCGCACCGTCAGGCCTTTGTCGTTCAGGGCCGCAAAAGCCTGAGGGCTGGTGACTTCGTGGATCAGATGGAGACCAACGAACAGCTGGGTGGACCCTCCGGGCAGCTCCGCCACCCGATGCAGATCCCACACCTTGTCGTAGAGGGTGCCGGAACTCAACAGTTCAGCCGCAGGGATGGTTGACCCTACGACTGAGCCAGAAGCTGCACGCGCAGACGATCCAGCGCACGAATCACACTCAGCCGCTGNACCGCATCGCGACCGCGCCGATCTCCGAAGCGATGGGCCCAGGCCACGCAACCGCGCGGACCAGCCAACGCCATGTGCACGAGCCCAACAGGCTTTTCAGCACTGCCGCCCCCCGGCCCTGCAATCCCACTGACCGCCAAAGCCCAGTCACAACCCAAGCGCTGACGCGCCCCCTCGGCCATCGCCGACACCACTGGAGCTGAAACAGCTCCGTGAGCCTGAAGAAGATCTGCGGGAACACCAAGCAGCTGCCGCTTCACTGCATCGCTGTAAGCGATGACGCCACCGATGAACACATCGGAAGAGCCTGGAATCGCGGTTAACGCAGCACCGAGGCCCCCACCCGTGCAGGACTCCGCCACCGCCAAAGTCTGTCTGGAGGTGCGGAGCTGCTCCAACACGACCGAAGCCAGGCTGTCGTCATCCTGGCCGTAGCAACATTCACCGGTGCGCGACCGAAGCTCAGCCGCGACCGGATCCAGAAGCGCTTTCGCTGCAGCCTCCGTGTCAGCGCAGGCGGTGATCCGCAATTTGACGTCTCCCAGCGAGGCATAGGGAGCCACCGTGGGATTGGGCGATNTCAGCAGATCAGCCACCTGCTCAGCCAGATCCGATTCACCAACACCACAGAAGCGAAGCTGGCGNCTGACGAAGACCCCATGAGCCCCTCCGTATTGCCGCATCCAAGGGACGGCGGTTTCACGCCACATCGCCTTCATTTCAGAGGGAACCCCTGGGAAGGTGAGGATCGTGAAATCGGGCCTGGGGGACCAGATCATCCCAGGTGCTGAGCCGAGCGGGTTCGGCAAGACGGCAGCACCTCGTGGAAGGCTGGCCTGGCGTCGATTGCTGGGCGCCACGGTCTTCCCACCGGCAGAGAGCTTGGCCTGAATCTCCTCCCAAAGNTCNGNGCGCTCGTCGAGAGGCGTCTCAAAAGCAGCAGCCAGTGCTTCGGTGGTCAAATCGTCCGGCGTGGGACCCAGCCCCCCCGTTGTGATCAGAACCCGGCAGCGGTCTGCGGCCTCCAGAACAGCCGACTGAAGACGCTCAGNGTTGTCGCCAACGACACTCTGGCGGTAGTGAGGAAGCCCGAGAGAAGCNAGTTGCTCGGCGAGCCAACGGGCGTTGCCGTTGAGGATGTCCCCCAGGAGCAACTCGGTACCGACGCAGAGGATCTCAACGCCAGTTTTAACCATGGCGGTCGGTGCAGGGGGACGAATCCATGGGAGTCACCGAAGGCGAGGTCTCGATGAGAGCGCGCTCGTTCTGGAGCTGACGCCTGCTGATCACCACTGTGGCAACGAGAACCGCTGTGGCCAAGGCCAGCCACAGAAAACGCATTTCAGCATTGGCCACCACCAGAGCAAGCGCNGCAAACCATTGGGTGAACACGTAGATCAGCAGAACCGTGCGTCGGTGACTGAAGCCTGCGCGAAGCAACCGGTGATGCAGGTGACGGCGATCGGGATAGAACGGCGAGCGTCCCTCCCGCAGTCGCCCCATGATCACCGCTGACATGTCAGCCAGTGGGAGCGAAAGGATCAGNAGCGGCAGCAGCAGGCTGACGGTGGTCAGCCCCTTGGCCGGGCCAACAATGCTCACGGCAGCGAGGGTGAAACCGAGGAAATANGACCCCCCATCACCCATGAAAATGCGGGCGGGGTTGAAGTTGTGGCGAAGAAAGCCGAGGCAGCAGCCCGCCAGAGCTGCCGCAAGAAACCCTGCAGCNACCTGATGGAGCGAAAAACTGACGGACACAAGACCGACAGCCGCGATTCCNGCGACGCCCGCNGCCAGGCCATCCAAACCATCCAACCAGTTAATGGCGTTGGTGATGCCCACNAGCCAGATGACAGTTGCCACAAGGCTCAGACCGTCGGGTAGCGCAATGGCCGTGCCGGCTGAATTGAACCAGGGGAGGTCAATGGCACCGATGCGCACCCCCTGGCTCCAGATCACCGAAGANACAACAACCTGNCCCGCNAGTCGGGGCCAAGGGGAAAGAGCGAAGAGGTCATCCGTCAGGCCGATCAGAAAAAANCAAAGCGAACCGGCGAGTGTGCTCCAAATCAGCTGATCACGTTCGGGGGCAAGCAGACCGAAGCCTCCCAGCCCCCAAACCGCTGCCAAGGCGAACACAAAACCCAGCACCATCCCGATNCCCCCCAGGCGCACCATCGGTGTGGTGTGCTGCTTGCGTTCGTCAGGGAGATCNGTGAAGCCGAAGCGGAGCCCGATCTGGCGGACCTGCGGAACAAGCANCGTCGTGAACCCNGCAGCCAGCAGNAANCTGACCGAAGCAACCGCGATCGGGCTGGCGGCAAGGTTCACGATTGCTCCATCCAGGGGGTAATCCTCAGGAAGGCGAATTCACCCAATCCTAAGGAGGATTCGAGGCCCTCATCAATGCTGGCTGGACCAGCTCTTGACTGGTCCAACGGAAGCAAAAACTCCTGTCAGGCCAGGACNGGCTGCTTGCTGGAGGCGTAAAGCGGGAAGCGATCACAGAGGGCGGCGACCCGTTCCAAACAGCGATCACGCACGGTGTCGTCTTCCGGATTTTGAAGACGATCGGCAATCACATCCGCCACTTCACGGAACGCGTCAGCATCAAATCCACGCGTGGTGAGTGCCGCTGTACCCAGCCGCAAGCCACTGGTCACAAACGGTGACTCGGGATCAAAAGGCACGGTGTTTTTGTTGGCGGTGATGTGGACATCACTCACCAACAAATCAGCCACCTTGCCGGTCATCCCGATCGATCGAAGATCCAGCAGAACCACATGGTTATCAGTGCCACCACTGACAACGTCGATCCCACGGGCGATCAGCCGTTCAGCCAACGCGGCGGCATTGGCCACCACCTGTTGGCTGTAGGTCTTGAAGGAAGGCTGCAGCGCTTCGCCAAAAGCCACAGCCTTGGCGGCGATCACATGCTCCAGCGGACCGCCCTGACTGCCGGGGAAGACGGCCTTATCGAACTTCTTGGCGAACTCAGCATCACGACAAAGAATCAGGCCACCGCGAGGCCCTCGAAGTGTCTTGTGGGTGGTCGTGGTCACCACATCGCAATGGGGAACAGGGCTGGGATGCACGCCAGCAGCCACAAGTCCGGCGATATGAGCCATATCGGCCAGCAGATAAGCACCCACTTCATCGGCAATCGCCCGGAAAGCTGCGAAATCGATGGTGCGGGGGTAGGCCGAATAGCCGCACACGATCAACTTCGGCTTGTGCTCGATCGCCAACTGACGGATGGCCTCCATATCGAGGCGCTGGGTTTCCTGATCGACGCCGTATTGGATGACGTTGAACCACTTGCCGCTCACATTGACGGGCGAACCGTGGGTCAGATGACCGCCATGGGAGAGATCGAGGCCCATGATCGTGTCGCCAGGCTTCAACAGAGCCAGAAACACGGCGAAATTGGCCTGCGCACCACTGTGGGGCTGAACATTGGCCCAGGCAGCGCTGAACAATTGCTTGGCTCGCTCGATGGCTAGCTCTTCAATGGCATCGACATGCTCACAACCGCCGTAGTACCGCTTGCTGGGCAAACCTTCGGCGTATTTGTTCGTCAGCACAGAACCCTGTGCCTGCATGACCGCCCGAGATGCAAAGTTTTCGGAAGCGATCAGCTCAAGGTGGGTTTCCTGACGCTGCCGCTCCTGATCAATGAATCCTGCAATCGCGGGATCGGCTTGAGCCAGATCAGAGTCGATGGCACGTTCGGGAACCGAACTCATGGGTTGTCAATCTTGCGTTCGCTGATCGTAAGAAACGGCTTCTGCAACGTGTCTGAAGATCACCAAAAAAAAACTGCCCGCGAAGGGCAGCTGGACACGCGCCTGGAGAGATTCGAACTCCCGACCCTCTGATCCGTAGTCAGATGCTCTAATCCGCTGAGCTACAAGCGCTGGCGTGAATCCACTAGACCCCATCGAGGGTCCGCTCGTCAACTGGAGCGCGGAGAAGCCAGGATCTTGATGCGTGCAACCGAAAGCAATGCCGATCCGTTGGTATGGCCCAGCCGACCCAAGTGACCCCACCTATCAACACTTCGAACGGATCGTGAATCTTTGCCTTCACGGAGGCGTCTTCGCTGCGGTCAACAGTGGCAGCTGGTTTGTTCAGGAAATGCGGCATCCATTCCCATCTGGAAGCCTGAGCTGGATCACAGGCCTCTGGGCTGCCGTCTGGATCGGTCAGCTGATTCTTGTGATCGTCAAACGTCCCAAGACTGCTGACTAAAGCCAAGATGAAAAGGGCAATGTGAACCCCTCGGTCTGATGTCCCTTTCTGCCTCCGACCTCCAGGATCTTCAGAACACCTTGTCGGATCGTCTCTACCTGCAGATCAGCGGCTGGCACCTCTACCTGGGTGATGCTGATCTGGCGGCATCCCTGGCCATCGAGTGCAGTGCGCGCGTGAATCAGGGTGCTGAGCTGGCCGCACGTCAATCTGTGGACGCCGTGAAGGTTTCCGTGGCCGGCGGAGCCAGTCAACTGCCCTTATCACGACTCCTTCCGCCGGCCCAGTTGCGGGATCTTGAAGAGATCCTCGAGCCGTATTGCCGATAAGGTTGCCTTTCAGCAGAGGGGCGTTGGTGTGCTGATCATCGAAATCACCAACGCACGTGATGTCATCCGCCAGAGGATCGGACGACTCGGTGCGCGTTTAATCGGCAAGGTCGTGGATCCTGAGAAACAGGTGGAAGAAGCGCTCATGCAAGAAATGGAGACGGCTTTCAAGGAATTCGGCATCGAAGCCAAGATCACCTCCGTGTCTGGCCCCCAGACGATCGGACGTGATCGCATGGAACTGCCGTTGCACGTCAGAGCAACCAAAGACGTTGAGCTCGACTGATCAGCGGCGNTTCACCATCCGACTGAGCGTTCCAACAATCTCTGTCACCTCAGAGACCCCGAAAGCTGTTCCCACACCGCCATAAATCAACAATCCCAGGCTGGCTGGAATCGCGACTTGAAGGGTGAGCCCAACCAGCCCAACNGGCCAAGACACGAGAACCATCAGGCCCCAGGCGGCACTCGCNCCGAGGGCTGCAGCCAAGCTGAGGCGAAGGGCATCAGAGAGCCAGGCTCGCAGGGGCAATCCCTGCAATCGCCGCTGCAGGGCGAGAAGAAGCACCCCGCAGGTCAGAACGTTGATGATCACTGTGGCCAGTACCAGCCCCGGGGCTCCGAAATCAAAGGGTGACTGACGCCCCCAGGGCGTTGGGCCGCCCACCAAGATCCAGTCGAAAACAACATTGAGGCCAATCCCTGCCATCGAGAGACGAAAGGGCGTTGTTCCATCACCAAGGGCATAGAAAACCCGAACNAGCACATCACGGCCCAGGTAGGCCGGCATCCCCAAGCCGTAGGCCATCAGCAGCCCCGTGACCAGCTCTGCTGCCGAAGCATCGAAGGCACCACGCTCATAAACAAGCGCCACNATCGGTGCACCCAGGGCAATGAAAATCCCCCCCAGGGGAAGCATCGATGCCGTCGACAGCATCAGGCCCTGACGNATCCTGGCNATGAGTTGCAGGCGATCCTCCGGCGCCGTGAGCCTTGAAAAAGTCGGCAACAAGGGCACCAGCAGGGCATTGGAAATCAANCCCAGCGGCGTCTGAACCAGAAGATTGGCGTAGCCCAGACCCGCTGCGGCACCGATGATCCCAGAAGCGAAGAACANATCGGTGAACACGTTGATCTGCAGCATTCCGGACGACAACGTTGCTGGCCCCATCACCTGCCAGACCTCCCGNACGCCGGGATGNCGCCAATCCCACACCAGTTGAAACCGNGCNAGACCCTGACGGATCAGNGCCGGCAGCTGAATCANCCACTGCAGCAAGGCCCCCACCAGCGTGGCCAGCGCCAGCACCACGCCGCCGCTCATNGCNGCNGCNGGCAANGTGATCNCNCTNCCCAANTGCCACCAGAGCAGCCCAACNCCNACCACCANNGCAGCACTGGACATCAACGGNGANATCGCCGGNATCCAGAACTCNTCGGCNGCATTNAGNGANCCGAANCCGAGGCCGATCAGACCNGCCANCAGGGCCATNGGCGCCATCANCNGCAACTGCACNNTGGCNATGGCATGCAGCTCNGGGCTCAGACCCTGGCCCCACCAGCGTGATCAAGGGATCAGCCGCCAGCACCAGCANCANCGTGACCANCANNAGCANGGCACTNACNCTGGTGTTCAANGCNGCNAGGATGTGNGCNCCTTCNGCNCGNGGACGNCGGCTCAGNACNCTGACCATGGCGCTGTGAAAGGGNCCGTTNATNCCCCCCAGNAGGATCAGCAGAAATCCAGGCAGCACATAGGCGTAGTTGTANGCGTCATAGGCAGCACCCACGCCGAAGGCNGCNGCGATCACCAGCTGCCGCACCAGCCCTCCCACCTTGCTGAGCAGCGTGCCAAGGGTCACCACCAGTGCGATCCCTTTCAGTGAACGCGCCATTCAGGCCCTCAGCGATGGCCGCATTGTGGGGGGGACTGCAGGAGACCATGGTCATCCCTCGGCTAGAGCCATGACCGGCCTTCCTGATCCCGGCGATGCCCTGCTCAGCTTCGAAGCGCTCGAAGAGGGCGTTCTGATCAAGCGCTACAAGCGTTTTCTGGCGGATGTGGAACTCAGCAACGGTGAGGTGATCACCGCGCACTGCGCTAACACCGGCCCGATGACTGGCGTCTTGATTCCAGGCCAGCGGGTGCGTCTCCGCCATGCCCCTTCACCAAAGCGGAAGCTCGCCTGGACCTGGGAGCAAGCCGAGGTGCCAGGAGCGGACGGCGCCCCCTGCTGGGTAGGCATCAACACGGCGCTGCCCAACCGGCTGATCCGGGCCACGATCGAAGCTGGCTGCCTCCACGAACAGCTGGGGCCCATCGCCGGCATCCGCGCCGAAGTGGCCTACGGCGAGAACAAACGCAGCCGTATTGATCTGCTGCTCACACCCGCCGACTCCAATCCGGATCAACGGCCGATCTATCTCGAGGTCAAAAACACCACATGGACCGATGGCCCCACTGCCCTGTTCCCTGACACGGTCACCGAACGCGGCCAAAAGCACCTGGTGGAGNTGATGGGGGTCCTTCCGGAAGCCAGAGCGGTTTTGGTTCCCTGTCTGAGCCGTCCGGACGTCACGAGTTTTGCTCCCGGCGACAGCGCAGATCCGCGCTACGGAGAGCTGTTTCGGNAGNCACTGAAAGNGGGCGTGGAGGTGCTGCCCTGCTGTTTTCGATTCCAAGNCGATCGCATTCTCTGGGAAGGGGNCAGACCATTGAGACCAGTTTGAGATTTTGTATCAAGTCAAACAATCAAGGTGCCGACTGCGATGCAACTTGGGCTGGTTCGCCCGGATACATCATCTGGGGACTTCAGCAGCTCTGCCCACTCGTTCATGACAACTGCGTTTCAGGCGCCTCCCCAGAGGCGCCGCAAGACACTTCAGGAGGCCAGCCTCCTCGAAGGTCCGTTGATGCTTCTCAAGAGCATCCGNGGCTTCAGTTCCAACCGTGCCATGACCTGGCTCGCCTGTGCGCCTTTAGCGCTAATGGGGCTTGGAATTTTCACGCTTTCTGCCAAAGCAGAAGAGCTGCCTGAGCTCAGCGCAGCCTTTCTGGCCAACAACCTCTGGTTGTTGGTGGCCACCATCCTGGTGATCTTCATGAATGCCGGCTTCGCCATGGTGGAAGCCGGCATGTGCCGCCAGAAGAATGCCGTCAACATCCTCTCCAAAAACCTGTTCGTCTTCGCCCTGGCGGTAACGGCTTACTGGTTTGTGGGCTACTCCTTTATGTACGGCGATGCCGCCATCGATGGCTGGCTNTATTTCGCNGGNTTGTTCTTTGACCCCACCGTCACCGCNGAAACGATCAGCGATGCCGGACTNGTCCCCACCGTTGATTTCCTGTTCCAGGCAGCCTTCGCTGGCACAGCAGCCACGATCGTGTCCGGCCTTGTGGCTGAGCGCATCAAGTTCGGTGAGTTTGTGATNTTCGCTCTTGTGCTGACCGCAGTGATCTANCCGATCGCTGGGTCTTGGGAATGGAACGGCGGATGGCTTAACAGCGTTGGGAACAAAGAGTTCATCGATTTCGCTGGTTCCTCCATCGTTCACTCCGTCGGTGCATGGGCTGGCTTGGTGGGTGCTGTGCTGCTTGGACCCCGCATCGGCAAATACGTCGGCGGCAAGGTTCAGGCCATTCCNGGCCACAACATGTCCATCGCCACCCTCGGCGCTCTGATTCTGTGGATCGGCTGGTACGGCTTCAACCCTGGTTCACAGCTGGCCATGGACCAGTGGGTCCCCTACGTGGCTGTGACCACAACCCTCGGTGCTGCCGGCGGTGCCATCGGCGCCACGGTGATCTCCACGATCACCTCCAAGAAGCCTGANCTCACCATGATCATCAACGGCATCCTGGCNGGCCTGGTGAGCGTGACCGCCGGTTGCGGCAACCTNACCCTTACCGGTTCCTGGGTCGCCGGNTTGGTGGGCGGCATCATNGTNGTNTTCTCGGTGGCGGCTCTGGATGCTGCAGGNATNGATGATCCCGTNGGNGCCTTCTCCGTGCACGGNGTCTGCGGCGTNTGGGGCACNNTGGTGATCGGCCTTTGGGGTTTCGACNTCCAGGGNGANGGNTCNCCCCTNGGNCTTNTGGTNGGNGGNGGNNTNGANCAGCTCGGNATCCANGCNNTGGGNACNGCNGCNTANGCNATCTGGACCGTTGTGACCTGCTTCATCGCCTGGCAGATCATTGGTGCTCTGTTCGGTGGCATCCGCGTCACCGAACAGGAAGAGACCGAAGGTCTGGACATCGGTGAACACGGCATGGAGGCCTACGCGGGCTTCTCCACCACCAACAACTGATCCCAAAGAGGTCAGTGCTCAAACCCGGTCCAGAGGACCGGGTTTTTTTATGCCGGTCTCACACCGCATGCCCCATAGAGTCATCACACTCCAGCGCCCGTCATGGACACCCACGCCTTCAAGCGCTCCTTGCACCACTCCGAGCGCTACAACCGGCGCGGCTTCGGGCGAGCCGAAGAAGTGGCNGAGAGCCTTGAGCAGGCCTANCAGAGCGGTTTGATCGGCACGATTCGGGATAACGGATACAAGCTCACCCATGGCCGGNTAACAGTGCACCTCGCTGAGGCATTCGGCTTCTGTTGGGGCGTGGAACGAGCCGTCGCCATGGCCTATGAGACCCGCCGGCACTACCCCAACGAGCGGCTTTGGATCACCAATGAGATCATCCACAACCCCTCGGTGAACGACCACCTCCGCGAGATGGATGTGCAGTTCATTCCTGTGGANCTGGGGGTGAAGGACTTCTCGGGCGTCACCTCCGGCGACGTGGTGATCCTTCCTGCATTCGGCGCCACCGTGCAGGAAATGCAACTCCTGAACGAGCGGGGATGCCACATCGTGGACACCACCTGCCCTTGGGTGTCCAAGGTGTGGAACACGGTGGAGAAACACAAGAAGCACACCTTCACCTCGATTATTCACGGGAAGGTGAAGCACGAGGAAACGCTGGCCACCAGCTCATTCGCAGGCACTTACCTGGTCGTGCTTGATCTGGAAGAAGCCCAGATNGTGGCCGATTACATCCTCGGCAAAGGCGACCGGGATTCTTTTATGACCCGGTTTGCGAAAGCCTGTTCATCCGGCTTTGACCCGGATCGGGATTTGGATCGTCTCGGTGTGGCCAACCAGACCACAATGCTCAAAAGCGAAACGGAAGAGATCGGTCGCCTGTTTGAGCGAACGATGCTCAGCAAGTACGGCCCCACAAAACTGAATGATCACTTCCTGGCGTTCAACACCATCTGCGACGCCACTCAAGANCGCCAGGACGCGATGTTTTCCCTCGTGGACGAAACCCTGGATCTGATGGTGGTGATCGGTGGGTTCAACTCNTCGAACACCACGCACCTGCAGGAGATCGCAGTGAGTCGGGGGATCCGTTCCTTCCATATCGACACTCCTGAAAGAATTGACGCCGAAGCCAACACAATCGAGCACAAGCCTCTGTCGAAAGAGCTCTGTGATGACGACAACTTCCTGCCCAAGGGGCCTGTCACCGTTGGGATCACCTCAGGGGCCTCAACACCNGATCGCGCAGTCGAGGANGTGATCGAGAAACTGATGCGCTTGAGCGAACGCTGATCCCCCAACAGCTTTACATTGGTTCATCTTCCATTCGCCCTTCGCNGGCAGCTCCCCATCCGTGACGGTCTTGTCGTCCACTGAAACCGACAATCAGCTTCACGGTGCCGACCCCCAGGTGCGCTGCTACAGCAGCCACTTCGAGGACTCGATGCAGATGCTTGCNCCTCAAGCGGTGGTTGCCCGCTACCTGGANGAGCATCAAAGCTGGTTTGAACGATGCGCCAGTCCGATGCAGGTTGTGGCNCTGGATCGGCAGTCATACACCTTGACGCTCGGGCGGTTTGGCAACTTCGGATTCGAAGTGGAGCCCACGATTGCCCTGCGACTGCTGCCTCAGCAGGAAGGGGTTTACCGCATCGAAACCGTGCGAACCGTGCCGCAGTCCCTCGCCCTGCGGCATCACTACGACGTCGACTTCCGCGCGGGGATGCGCTTGATCCCCGAACAAGAGAACACATCCGTGCAGTGGGACCTGGATCTCAAGGTCTGGATCCGACTGCCCAAAGTGATCACGATGCTCCCGGATCAGTTGGTCCAAAGCAGCGGCGATCACTTGCTCAAGCAAATTGTTCGCCAGATTTCCCGCCGCCTCACGTGGAAAGTCCAGGAGGACTTTCATGCCAGCCACGATCTCAGCTGCCCGCCGCGGCAACGGGCAGCCTTCTGAGCCTTGATCAGCGGTTCGACCAGATCTTGTTCACAATCTCCATACCGCTCACCGCTTGCCAGAGAAACAGCGTCAGCACGCCCATGTTCAGGCCCACATGAGCCTTGCGCGCAATCAGATTGCCTCGCTGCATGAGAGGTGAGAGCGACGCGGCAACGGCGATCATCCCGGTCATGGCCAGACCCACCAACAGATGCGGTCCAACGAACAACTTGCCGTTGTTCAGATAGGTCACAGCCATGCCACCCAGCGTGCCGAGGGTCATCACAGCCAAAAGGATGCTGCCCCAGAGATAGTGGCGCTGGGCAAATTTTTTCGGCACCAGCTCCTTGCGTTGTTCAGGTGTTCCGGTGCGTGTTTTCTTGGCCTTGATGCCCAGATAGAGNGCCCAGCCACCAGTAGCGAGTAGGCCCCACTCAGCTAGGGGGTGCGCGAAATTGAGGCTGAAGGGAAGNGTGGCAAGCATCAAGGGAAATTCTTCAGTGAGGCGAGGCTAGGGGGCCGGCGCCCCCCACCTGCGTCAGTGCAGGAAATGGCGNCGCCCCGTGAGCTGCATCGCCAGACCAAGCTCATCACAGGCCTTGATCGAATCGCCATCGCGCATNCTCCCGCCGGGATGGATGACGGCGGTGATGCCATGGCTGGCGGCAAGACGCACCGTGTCGTCAAAGGGGAAGAAACCATCACTGGCCAGCACCGCCCCCTGGGCTTTCTCCCCGGCAGCCTCCAAGGCGATCCGCGCAGATCCCACCCGATTCATCTGGCCGGCCCCCACACCGAGACTCTGGCCATCCCGAGCTACAACGATGGCGTTCGAACGAACGTGACGCACCAAGCGCCAGGCAAATTCGAGGTCNAGCTTTTCCTGCGNCGTAGGTGGCCGCTGACTGGCCACGGTCCAGTCGAGCGGCGTGATCAGCTGGTCATCAAGATCCTGAACCAGAAGGCCGCCGAGGATGCTNCGCACGTGATCGGGGCCGGCCGCATCAATGGCTTGAGGAGCCAGCTCCAGAAGCCGCAGATTCGCCTTGGCCGCAAGCACCTCCCGCGCTTCAGGCGTGAAACCAGGTGCCACGACGCATTCCAGGAACAGGCTGGTGATCTCACGAGCCGCCGTGGCTTCCACAACACCATTCATGGCGATGATGCCGCCGAAGGCGCTGACCCGGTCTGCATCCAAAGCTCGCGTCAACGCGGCAGGCAGCGAGGCTCCGACCGCCACACCACAGGGATTGGTGTGCTTCACCACAACGGCCGCCGGTTGCAGCGCTGGTGCGGCACCGTCGGCGCCNTAACCGAACTCACGCACCGTGGCGAGCGCCGCCTCCAGATCCAGAAGGTTGTTGGTGCTCAACTCCTTGCCCTGCAACTGGATCGCTCCACCCCAGCCCTGCTTCGCATGGGTGAACCATCGGGCTTTCTGATGCGGGTTTTCGCCGTAGCGGAGGGTCTGACGCAGGGGGACAGCCTCGAGCCAGGGAGAGGCGTCATCCTCCACCTGCTGCTGCATCCAGCGGCTGATTGCCACGTCGTAGGACGCCGTGTGCTGAAACGCCTCCAGAGCCAGCTCGCGGCGCAACTGCTCGGGAACACGTCCTCCAGACTCCCCTAGCGCAGTCAGCACACGGCCGTACTGATCGGGACTGGTGAGAACAGCGACATCCGCATGATTCTTGGCCGCTGCGCGGACCATCGCCGGACCACCGATATCGATATTTTCAATTGCCTGATCCCAGCTGACATCAGGCTTGGCCACGGTCTCCCGAAACGGGTACAGGTTGACCACCACCACATCAATCGGCGCAATCTGCTGTTGCTCAAGATCCGTCTGGTGACTTGCGTCAGCCCGTTTGGCCAAAATCCCGCCATGCACGCGTGGGTGCAGCGTTTTGACGCGGCCACCGAGGATTTCCGGTGCACCGGTGTGATCCGCCACACGGGTCACCGGCAGCCCAGCCTCCTCNAGCACCTTGGCAGTGCCACCACTGGAGAGCAGCTGATAGCCATGGGTTCGATGCAGGGCCTCAGCCAGGGGAACGAGTCCGCTCTTGTCGGACACACTCAGCAGAGCGACGGGAGCCATCGAAGCGTCGTGACTGGATCATGAGCCAACCTACGCAGCAGTGAATCCAGGCGTTGATGACGATTCGGCTTGTGCTCCTGCATGGCTGGGGCGCCAACGGTGACGATCTGCGGCCTCTGGGAGAACAACTGGCGCAGAGAACCTCCGCGCCCCTTGAAACGATCTGCCTCGAAGCACCAGAGCGGCATCCTGGGCAGCCAGGGGGGCGGCAGTGGTATGGCCTCTTCCCCTCCGACTGGGACGCCGTTCCAGAGGCCGTCAACCGCCTGCGTTCAGCACTGCTGACCTTGGAAGGCGGTGAAGCAGCACTGAGGCAAACGGTGCTCTTCGGCTTCTCCCAAGGGGGAGCGATGGCCCTCGACTGCGGCTGCTCGCTGCCATTGGCGGGAATTATCAGCTGCAGCGGATATGCCCATCCCGCTTGGGAGCCGCCAGCCGATCATCCGCCGGTGCTGCTACTCCATGGAACCGAAGATTGCGTGGTTCCTTTTCAAGCCATGGCCGAAATCCAGAATCGGCTCGATTCAGAACGATGTGAAACCGTTCCATTTCAGAACGGTCACACCATCCCTGTAGAGACGATGCAACCGATCCTGAACTTCTTGAAGCGTGGTGGCGAAAAACGCTGAATCAGACGAAGGCGTACTCGTACTCCTCCATCTCCTCCCAATCATCAGCGCCCAGCTCGAGGCCTTCGAACAGTGTTTCCTCACCAATCGAATCAACGATCGTGCGCAGTGACGGGAAAAGAAAGTGGTTTTCCTCAGCGTATTGCGCACTGAACAGACCCTTCTCACCCCAGAAAAAGCGATCGGTGGTGTGCTCGTTTCGCCGAACGTTCAACAAGGCAGGGGGTACCAATGCGCCTTCCGCGATGTATCGGCGAGCAGCCGTAACAGGCTTGTATTCACCTGTCTCCAGGTGATGGGTCGCGACATGAGCCAGCACCCTCTGACCTGCCAGACGACGGCGGCTGATGCGCTTGCGTTTTTTGGACATGACAGAACTCCGAGAGAAAGAAGGGCTAATGGGAATGCAAAACGGACGTGATCCGCCATGGCCTTACGCCATTGACGCGGAATCGCTTTGAGACGGTCGACATAAAAATGTCAGACGCAGAGAGACCGCGTCGTGATGCCTTCAGCAAACGCTTAGGCAACAAAAGAACGCCAACAGGTAGAGGGGCCGGAATCGGCACTCAGCAAAAGACACTTCAATCTCTGCTGTAACTTTGATAGCAGGTGAAATGCAACCTTGCCCAAATTGGCGGGCAGCAGCTCTTGACGAGAAGCGCCTCGGTCGATAAGAAGATCTTAAGACTTTTCCCAGATTTTTCAAGTCCCCTTAACCAGCACCACATTGAGGTGCGCGACTTCACAGCCAGGATCTGAATGCAGCTGACAGATCGCTTCCTGAGCTTCACGGATGCGCAGCTCGCTTTTTTCACTGCTGAACGGCGGGTCGAGACCCTCGGGCTTTATCTGAGTGCTCCGCCGGATGCGCAAGGCCCACCCTTGGTTCTGATTCGGCAATGGTCTTCAGGTGAACGCGCCTTACCTCCGGCAGATGCAGACCAGAACCTAAGGATCCCCAACAGCAACCGGCGCTGGTATCCACTGCAGGACGCCGGCATGATTCTTGGTGCGCTGCGCGCCGATCTCGATCCATCCGAGAGCTGGACCCCGGCCCTGGATGAACAAATGCAGCGCAGCGCTGCTGCGATCAGCCATGCCCTCGGCCGAGATCTGGAATGCATCCAGCTCCGCAAGGAACTTGGTCAACAGAACGATCAACTGCGAACGCTGGTGCATCAACTGCGCAATCCACTGGCTGCTCTGCGCACGTATGCACAACTGCTGTTGCGACGACTCGATGCCGACAACAAGGAGCGCACTCTTGTGGAAGGGATGCTGACGGAACAACAACAACTCAACCGATATATCGATGCACTGGATGGGCTCAGCCAACCAACCCTGCCCGATAGCTATGAACTTGGCCCCACCCTTCTACCCCCAGGCCCCACCGCAGGCCCAACGACCCTGAAGTCCCTGCTGAATCCCCTTTTGGAGAGGGCTGCTGCGACAGCAAGCCTGCAGGGCAGATCCTGGCTGGGCCCAAGCCGTTGGCCGGCCTGGACAGACCAACCCCTGAGCGAAACCACCACAGCCGAGATCGTCGCGAATCTCTTGGAAAATGCCTTCCGCTACAGCCCATCCGGCAGCCAGATCGGCTTGAGCGTGTTGCCCGATGGGCTCTGTGTATGGGACAGCGGTCCTCCGATTCCCACCCAGGAGCGGGAGCTGATCTTCGAACGGGGCCAACGGGGCTCCACGAGCCAAGAGCGGGACGGAACCGGTCTTGGCCTGGCTTTAGCCCGGGCCTTAGCAGAACAGAACGGTCGCAGCCTGAGCCTGTGCGTGGAGCCCGCCACAATCGACCCAGCCCTGCCAGAGCAAGGCAATGCCTTTTTGCTCAGCTGGCCGGAATCAGCAACGCCAACAGCAAAAGCGTGAACACCTCGGTCAACACCACAGTGGCGCCATAGCTGTCGCCGGTGTGACCTCCCAGCTTCAAGCCCAGGACTGTGGCTGATAGCACCGCGACCGGAGCTCCGATGAGCAGCTGGATCGGTGCGATCAGCAACGCCAACACAACCAAGGCCAGAACTGCAGGGATCCCGTCCTGGAGGGGTTGGCCGTGGTGTCGGTGAAAACCAGCAGTGCCATCAGCCCGCAGGTAATCAAACCGGGCCATGGCCCAGAGCGGGGACACCCGCCCCCAGAACGCCGCAAGACACAGCGCAACGGGCGCCTGGGCATCCAGCTGCACCAAGGCACCCATCTGAAGCAGCAACACCATGGCCAGAGCCAACACGCCACTGGCTCCAACGCGGCTGTCTTTCATCGCCTCCAACCTGCGGTCCGCTGGAGCACCGAGGCCATCCGCCGTGTCGATCAAGCCGTCGTGGTGCAACCCACCACTGAGTTGGATGCCGAGGGCCACCACGCAGGGGGCGCAGGCAACAGCAGGCCAACCGAGCCTGGACAGACCGATCCAGAGCAGCCCCTGCAGTGCTCCAATCAGCAAACCGATCCAGGGAGCAAAGCGAGCAATGCGCTGAAACGTCGGCGCTGGCCAAGGCCAGGCAGGAAGCACGGAATAGAACACCCAGGCTCCCGCAAGATCGGGGAGCCATCGGGGCATGGTCTGGCGGATAGGTCCAGATGCAGCCAGACCTCACCGTAGGGTCATGGGAGGGGCCGCCTTGCTGTGTTCGGCTTTGAGATCAGCGCGCAATGCGCGCAAACATCCGCCCGCTGCGGCACGTTTGAAACGCCGCACGGACCTGTTCAGACCCCCCGCTTCATGCCGGTGGGGACCCTGGCCACCGTGAAGGGCATCAGCACGGAGCAACTGGCGCGAACCGGCGCTCAGATGGTGCTGTCCAACACGTACCACCTGCATCTGCAACCCGGCGAAGCGATCGTTGCTGGCGCAGGTGGCCTTCACACGTTCATGGGCTGGAACGGGCCGATGCTGACGGACTCCGGCGGTTTCCAGGTGTTCAGCCTGGGGGACCTCAACAAAATCGATGACCGCGGGGTTGTGTTCCGCAATCCCCGCGACGGGCGCACCATCGACATGACNCCAGAGCATGCAACCCAAATCCAGATGGCTCTGGGTGCGGACGTGGCCATGGCGTTCGATCAATGTCCGCCGTATCCGGCAACTGAGAACGATGTGATCGATGCCTGTCGCCGCACCCATGCCTGGCTCGAGCGGTGCATCACGGCCCACACCCGCACTGATCAGGCGATGTTTGGAATTGTTCAGGGAGGCTGCTACCTCCATCTGCGTCGGGACAGTGCCCGAGCCGTCGCTGACTTCGATCTCCCCGGAACNGCCATCGGNGGCGTCAGCGTTGGTGAGCCGGTNGAGGANATGCACCGNATTGTGCGTGAGATCACCCCTCTGCTGCCAGCGAACAAGCCCCGCTACCTGATGGGCATCGGCACCCTGCGCGAGATGGCCGTGGCGGTGGCCAATGGCATCGATCTGTTCGACTGCGTTCTGCCCACNCGGCTGGGGCGCCACGGCACAGCCCTGGTCAATGGCGAGCGCTGGAACCTCCGCAATGCCCGCTTCCGGCACGACCACACACCCTTAGATCCNAGCTGCAGCTGCCAAGCCTGCACGGGCCACACCAGGGCTTATCTGCACCACCTGATCCGCAGCGAGGAGCTCCTCGGGCTCACCCTGCTGAGCATTCACAACATCACACACCTCGTGCGCTTCACAACCGCGATGGCGCAGGCCATCCGGGACGGTTGTTTTTCAGAGGATTTCGCTCCCTGGGAGCCGGACTCACCCGCCCATCACACGTGGTAGCGTCCAGCCCAACGCCTTTTTCATGCAAGGGATGGCCGCCTTCACCCTCGACCTGCTGGCTCAGCTGCCCGAGGCCTATCAGGCCTTTTCCCCGCTGATCGACATCCTTCCGTTGATCCCGGTGTTCTTTTTGCTGCTTGCTTTTGTTTGGCAAGCCTCGGTCGGCTTCCGCTGATCCTCAGCNGCGACGCAACACAGCCCAGGCAAAGGCTGGTAACGACAGCATTCTCCGCCAACGCGCAGGTTCCTGAACCAGCCGATAGAGCCACTCGATCTGCATCCGGCACATCCACGCCGGAGCACGTTTCTTGATGCCTGCCCAAACGTCAAAGCTGCCTCCGACGCCCATCCACAACCCTGGCTTGCCAGATTGCACTCTCTCGGCCCATGTCTCCTGGCGGGGCACTCCGAGGGCAATGAGCACCAGATCAGGCTTCAGGTTTGCAAGCTCCGTCTCGATCCCTGGCCAGGCCTCATCGGGTTGATAGCCGTCGAGGGCCAGGGCAAGGTTGAGGCCAGGCAGCCGCCTCGGAAGATCCTGCCGAAGTGTGGCCATCACCTCCGGGGCAGCACCGATCAAGGCGACCGTCCAACCGTGGGCAGCGGCATACTCCAGCAAGGTCCAGGCCAGCTCGATCCCAGCGGCCTTGACCACTCTGATCCGTTGACGAGCCAGCGCCCAGACCACGCCGGCGCCATCGGGAATCACCAGGTCCGCACTGCGAATCGCGGCACCGAGAGCCGCATCGGATCGAGCCGTCATCGTCATTTCCGCATTGAGCGTGACGATGCGCCCCCCGCCCTGAGCATGCAGGCCTAAGGCCGCTGCAGGGACATCTCGGCAGGCATCCACAGGAACCCCAAGAACCTGGCAACGGCGCCGGTCGTCGGGACTGGTGGTGGAGGAATCCATGGCCGTGACGCTGCGATGGAGAATTTAGGGGTGGTGACGGATCTGGGCATGGTTGTGTCGACGACGGAAATCCCCGCAAACCATCGCCAACAGATCCTGCAGCAATTGGATCGATCGATCCAGCGGGTGGTGCTGGACCGCCAAGACCCGATCAGCGGCCTGCTGCCTGCCAGCACAGCTCACACCATTCACGGCAACTACGGAGACGCCTGGGTGCGCGACTGCGTGTATTCCATTCAGTGTGTCTGGGGGCTTGCACGGGCCCATCACCGTGTTCATGGCAGCGGCAGCTGCCGCGCCTGGGAACTCGAGCAGCGGGTGATCGCTCTCATGCGAGGCCTGATGCGCTCCATGCTGCGCCAGGCCGAAAAGGTGGAGCGTTTCAAGGAGAGCCTCGATCCCTTGGATGCTCTTCATGCGAAGTACGACAGCTGCACCGGAGAACCCGTGGTGGCCGACGACGCCTGGGGGCATCTGCAGCTGGATGCCACCTCACTGTTCATGCTGCAGCTGGCCCAGCTCACCAGAAGCGGCTGCACCGTGGTGCAGAGCAGGGATGAGGTGGATTTTCTGCAGAACCTGGTGCACTACATCGCCCGCGCCTACCGCACCCCGGACTACGGGATCTGGGAGCGGGGTGACAAAGGCAATCACGGACTGCCGGAACGGAACGCGAGCTCCATTGGCATGGCCAAAGCGGCTCTGGAATCGCTCGATGGACTGGACCTCTACGGTCCCCACGGCAATGGCAGCTGCCGTCTGCTCATTCCCCAGGGAGCCATCAGCAGACTGCGACGCGCCCTCGAAGGCCTCCTCCCTCGGGAATCCGCCAGCAAGGAAGCAGACAGTGCTTGCCTCTCAGTGATTGGCTACCCGGCTTGGGCCGTGGAGAATTCCAAGCTGGTGGAGCGCACGGCCCGCCGGATCCGCAGAGAGCTAGGTGGAGCCTACGGATACAAACGTTTCCTGCGCGATGGCCACCAGACGGTGGTGGAAGACGTGAGCCGTTTGCACTACGAACCGGAGGAGCTGGCCCAATTCGAAGGCATTGAATCCGAATGGCCTCTGTTTCTGGCCTTTGAGCTGGTCACAGCCTGTTGTGAACAGCGCTGGGATGAGGCACGTCGCCTGCAGACACAACTGAAGGCCTTGGCCGTCGAGAAGGATGGGGAGCAGCTCTACCCAGAGCTGTATCTGGTGCCGGAGCAGGTTGTTGAACAAGAGCGGCAGCATCCGGGCAGTCAGGCCCGCATCGCCAACAACAACCTCCCCCTGATCTGGACCCAGAGTCTCGTTTGGCTTGGAGAGATGCTGCTGGAAGGATTGATCCTTCCCGAAGACATCGACCCCTGTGAGCGTCGTGGGCCAACAACCCTCGGCGCTGACGCCGTTCTGGTGGGCCTCGCCCCAGACACCGCTGCGATGCGCCAATCACTCGTCGCAGCGGGCTATCCCATCGATCCAAACGCCACCGTGCCCGTGCTCAGTTCAGAGGAGCTGAAGCGACGGCTGAAGCACGCCGGCACCAATACCAAGTTGGGGTTGACGGGCCGACCTGGGCACCGGGTGGAAACGGAAGAAACCGCCCGCTTCTATCGCCAGGGCGGAGAGGTGATGGTGTTCACGCCATCGGTTTTGGAAGACAGCAGCAGTTATCTCACCGATGACCCTCACCAACTGTTGGACAGCGTTGTGGACGAATTGCATCTGCTTCAGCGCCACTGGCGAAGCGATGCACTGCCGCTTCTGTTGATTCCAATCCGCGAGACGACCTTCCAACAGCATCCGGAGGTGATTCATGACCTCGCAGACAAACTCCTGAGCGGCTTGATGGGAACCATCCCGGTGCAGTTCGCACGCATCAGTGAGCTCAGCGAGCGAGGGCAGTGGGTGGATCTGCCTCCATTCGAGAACCAAGCGGTGGCGCTCCCCGTGCAGAACAAACCCAAACATCTTCTGCGTGACGCCACCGATCTACGGGATCTGACCGCCGCTGAAGAGCAGGAGCTTGATGACACGCCGATCGATGAACTGAGTCGGCGGCTGTGGGCCAGTGCTCTGTTGCATGAACAGGCTGAAGTGCTGGAGCTGCTTCAACGCCGCCTCGGATCGCAGGGGATCCAGCGGACCCCGGAAGGCCAACCCGTTCCATTGCGCAAGCTCCTGGAGGAGGTTTACCACCGTGGTCTGGAGTGTCAGGACTGGGATGTTGTGCGGCGGTGCGCGGGTGCGATGGGGATGGCACACCCTCAGCTGGAAGATGCTCTAACGGATCTGCTGGTGCGCCAGAAGCAGGTGGTGGTGGGCCGGAATTACACCGGAGACTCGCGGCTGTCTCAACCAATGGACAGCGCTGCCATCGCCGAACGCATCGTGCGAACCAGCGGCATCGATAGCCGTGAACGGATGCTCGAGCAGGAATTGCTTCTCGCCATCGATAGCGTTGCGCGACGGGAGCCGGCGCTGCTCAAAGGCAGCCTGACCCTTCAGCTGGGTCAGCTGATGCTGCTGCTCACCTCCGAACTGGCCGTCGAGCGAAGCCTGAGCCAGGACGAAGCCTTTGAAGCCCTTTGCAGTGAAGCTCCCCACGCCATTCGCGAGCGCCTCCGCAATGTGTTGGGGGATGTCGACCACGCCAGGGCGGCCCTCCAGCGTGGGGAGCAGCTTCATGTCAGCGGACGGGTGCAGTGGTCTGTGCCGGATCCCCTGGATCAGAAGCCTGGTGGAGGCGATTGGTTGCAGCACCGCATCCGGTTGGGCTCACTCCAGAAGGTTCCACGTGATTTTTATGCCGGGATCTGGTCACTCCTGCGCCATTGCCGCGGCCTGGTCATCGGCGACAAGTTGGAACGGCGCAACCGGCTCAACAGCCGACTCATTCTCGAGAAAACAGCCGGAGAGCGGAATTTCGCCACCCAGGTGGAACATCTGCTCAGCCGAATCGAAGCACCGGAGTACCGCCAACTCTGCAGCGAATGCCTGCTCTCCCTGATGGCTTTCGTGGAAGCCAACCCTGAGGTGCGTTTCGAGGATGATCTGGCACTGGATGTCGTGATTGGTCACGCCGTTCGGGTGGGCTGGCAACACTCCCATCCGGACTTAAACCCGGACAACTACGCCCAGCAGAAATCCCAGGCCTGGGGTCAGTTCTATCGCTCATCTCCAGCAGAATGCCGCCGCTGGCAGATCACCGCACTGCGGGAACTGGCGGAGCAGGAAGGTTTGGTGTGATCAGTTTGGTGTGATCAGATCGGTGCCAGCAGGGGAGCGCCGGAATCCGGGTGTTCAACAGCCTGTTCAATCAAATCGGCCAGTTTGAGAGCCCTTGATGCCTGCAGACCATCCACCGCTGGGGTTTCGCGACCGCGAACGCACTGCAAAAAGTGCTCAAGCTCGGCATAAAGCGGCTCGATCGATGTGGTGCTGACCTCTTCGATAAACCCGTCATTGCGATAAAGCAGCTCTCCGTGATCAGCGGAGTACCACTCATGGGCCCTGCGATGGATGTGCAGGGTGTGGTTGAGAAAATCTGTCTCCACCAGGCTCGACCGGCAGTGGGCACTCAGGCTGCGGATCTTGCGATGGCTCATCTTGCTGGCGGTGAGGCTGGCCACCACGCCGTTCTCAAAACCAAGCGTGGCGTTCACGTAATCGATCGGGCCATCCGCGCTGCGCCCTCCGGCCGCCGCCAGGCGCACCACTGGAGCCTTGGCCAACTCGAGCACAAGGTCGATGTCGTGGATCATCAGATCCAGCACCACCGAAACGTCGTTGGCCCGATCGGAATGAGGGCTGTGGCGACGGCCCTCCAACACCACGACCTCTTCGTTAGCCACAACTTTGGTGAGCTCGCGGAACGCCGGATTGAAACGCTCGATGTGACCAACCTGCAGCAGGCGACCGGCGGTGTTGGCGGCTTCAATCAGGGCCGTGGCCTCATCTTGACTGGCTGCAATCGGCTTTTCGATCAGCACGTGCACGCCAGCCTGAAGACAGGCCAAGCCAACGGGATGGTGCAAGAGGGTCGGCACGGCGATGCACACCGCCTCAACCTCCGCAAGCATCGTTCTGTAATCCGCGAACCAACGGCAGCCGAATTGCTCAGTGGCGAGTTGCCCGCGATCGGCATCCGGATCGGCGACGCCCACAAGATCGGCGTCCCGAAGCAGGCTGAGCACCCTGGCGTGATGCCAACCCATGTTGCCAATGCCGATGACCCCAACCTTCACGGGAACCATGGGGTCGGGAGACATCGGCACGGCGGTGAGATGGGGGAAGACTATCGGCCTTCAGCCTGAAAGAGCCTCTGAACTCGGCAGAACCAAGCGGACCCGCTCGATCCGTGGACCGGCCATCGACGTGATCTCAAATTGAAGGCCGTTGAAACGAAGGGCTTCACCCGGAGAGGGAATGTGCTGGAGCCGCTCCAGCAGAAAGCCCGCCAAGGTGTGATGGTCGTCTGCTTCTGGCAGATCGAGATCGAGCTGACGATTCAGTTCAAAGATCTCCAGGTCGCCCGCCACCATCCAGGCCCCCGGTTGGTCCTGATCTTCCAGAAGGTCTGGCTCATCGGATGCGGCTGGATCGTCATCGCCAACAATTTCGCCAGTGAGGTCAGCAGCTGTGACCAATCCCTCGGTGCCACCGTGTTCATCCACCACAAGCAGGAGCGGTTGACCGCTGCGGATCATGGGCAACAGCTCAGACAGGGTGCTGGTTTCAAGCACCCGAACCGCAGGCTCGAGATAGGGCTCGAGCAGCGAGTCGGCCTGCAGTTCGCCCCTGGCGATCGGGTCGGCCATCTGGCGGAGATCCAAGACCCCGCGCACATCATCAAGCGACTGCCCAATCACAGGGAAGCGAGCGTGACGGGTGTGATGCACCGCTTCCATCATTTCGGCAAAGCGGACTGTGCTCGGCAAGGTGACCATTCCTGAACGGGGAACCATCACCTCCCGAACCTGGGTGTCCCGCAGAGCGAAAACACCTTCAAGAATGTTCTTTTCATCAGGGAACAATCCCGTCACACGTCCTGATTCCACGAGCGTCTCCAGCTCTCCAGCGGAGAGGGCTGGCACGAGCACATCCCACTGAGGAGCCAGCCCGAGCACGCGAAGCAGCAGACCGGCCACCGCTTCCAGAAGATTCAGCAGCGGCGCGAGGCACCGCATCACCACCTCCAGCAATGGCACCAACCGAAGCGCGGAGGATTCCGGACGGTTCAACACCCATGCCTTGGGCAACAAACCGGCAAACAGGGTCGCCAAAAGGACAATCCCGAGAAACAAAGCCGTATCTCTCCAGGCCACGCCGACAGCACCGTCAGCCCAGAGACGACCCCCAAGGCCCCGGCCTGCCCATCCCAAAGCCACCAGGGCCAGGGTGGCCCCCAACTGCGACACCAGCAGAGCCCGGCGCAAGCGCCGCTGGAGGCGCTGGACGGCTCCAGCTCCCGATTGCCCCTCTTCCACCAGCACTTCAACCCGGCTGGGTCGCAGCCGCAACAGAGCAACCTCCGCCGCGGCGAAGAATGCAGGCAAAACCAGCAGGACAGCCAGCAGAAAAAGCCGCATCAAAACAAGTGAATGGGGGTCGCGAGGATCGAACTCGCCTTAGGCGAATTATGAGTTCGCTGCATTCACCAGATTGCTAGACCCCCTTTCCTGGAGTGTTACCACAAGGGTGTGACCTCATGGAAGCTCTCCAGGGAAGTCGAAGCACTCCGCTGGGATTGGAACGCCCCCTCGGCAAGGCTCGACGGAAAGCCGTTGGGAATATCGAGGGTGCGCTGAGGCAGAGGAGGGCTCTGCTCTTCGAGCAAAGCCCCCACAGTGTTGTGCAGAGCAGAACCATCCCAGACCAAGGTCTGATCGGGAAACCCAAATCCCATCCAGCGATTGCCCTCCACCCCGCCGACCGCGATCCCGAGCAAATCGGTGAGCTGATGCAAGGGATCCACACCGCGGGCCATTGGAGCCGTCCAGCTGTACAAGCTCCGGTGCGCCCGTTCGCTGACGGTTTCAGTGATCTCACAAACCGACACTTCAACGGGTGTTTCACCGGCTCCCGGGGCAGGAGCCTCGAGGGTGGTGGTGCAAAGCACCGGCCCAGCGATCACGCCCTGACCCGCCACGAACAGCAGCACACCTGAACCAATCAGTGAACGCAGCAGCACCGAGTTCAACAGCTCTAAGCGCAAACTAAGGAGACCTGCTCAAGACCGCCAGCCCCATGCCCGATTCGTCTCATGCATTCGACGCGCGGGACCGACTGCTGAATCGCCTCGCTCGAGAGGCCTATCGCCGTGGTCAGTTCACCCTCGCTTCCGGACGTCAGAGCGAGCACTATGTGAACTGCAAACCGGTGAGTCTGAGCGGTTCGGGCTTGGCACTGATCAGCCGGGCGATGCTGCAGCACATCGAGACCGATGCAGCAGCCGTGGCCGGACTCACCCTTGGAGCAGACCCCTTGGTGAGTGGCGTGGCGATGGCCGCAGCTGAGGGAGGCAGAGATCTGAACGCCCTGATCGTGCGCAAACAGGCCAAGGGGCACGGCACCGGCGCCTGGCTCGAGGGGCCGCAGCCACAGCCCGGCGCCGTGATCACTGTGCTGGAAGACGTTGTGACCACCGGAGGATCGTCCCTCAAGGCTGTTCACCAGCTGCGTGAGGCCGGCTTCTCCGTGAATCGGGTGGTGACGATCGTCGACCGGGAAGAAGGCGGAGAGACCGCCATGGCAGCCGAAAAGCTGGAACTCATCAGCCTGTTCAGGCTGTCTGAAATCGCAGCCTGCGCACCAGCATGAGCCTGATCTGGAACGCAAGCTTCCCGCTGTTGCGGCTCAAGGGGAGAGGCGTACGCGTCTTTCTCCAGGGGCAGACCAGTGCGGACATCAACGCAGCAGTCATTGGTGAACCGATGCAGGCCTGCTGGCTCACCGCCACGGGGCGGCTGCGGGCCGTGCTGGAGATCCGCCTGGATTCAGAAGGAGCCGATGTGCTGATCCTTGCTGGCGATGCAGACGCCGTCCGCTCCGGCTTTGATCAGGTGATCTTTCCGGCAGACCGTGTTCGCCTGGGAGCAATCAGACAGCAGAACAGAATCCAGGAGCTCACAACGGACGCAACGGCCATCTGGATCGACGATGCCGACGCGCTTCCGCAGGCTCTGGCCCAATCTCATCCAGCAACTGCCTTGGAAATCGAACAGTGGCGGGTGCAAGAGGGATTCCCGCCAGGCCCTGGGGAGCTCAGCGGCGACACCAATCCCCTGGAACTGGGCTTAGCGGATCGCGTCAGCACCAGCAAAGGCTGCTATCTCGGGCAGGAAACCATGGCCAAGCTGGTGGGCAATGCCGGCGTGAAGCAGCAGCTGCGCACCTGGAGATGCCTCGAGGCTGTCGCTGTTGGCGATCGGCTTGAACACGGAGACGAGCGCGCCGGCGTGGTCACCACTGCTGTTGCGATGGGCGACAGCTGGGTTGGCTTGGCCCTGGTGAGGCGCCTGCATCTCGAACAGATTGAACTCTCAGGACCAGCCGATCAGATCCTGCGGTTGCAACGCCCCCGTGCCTTTCAGGGTTGCGACGACTGATCGGCTGTCAGCAGCCACCAGGCAACCGCCCAAGTTGCACGGCAATCGTCACGGTTGTAGTCAAAGATCCAGCGCAGCCCATGTCGGCTGCCCCGTCGCTGGGGACCCTCTCCCTGCCACTGCCGCCACCAGAGCAGAGCGCGAGCACCATCGGCGCCTTGCTGACTCCAGCGAAACCCCTGCCATGCAGCCACAGACTTCAGCCCATAGCTGCTCAATGGGAGCCGCCAATGCTGGCGAACGCGGGCATGCACATCCACGAGTCGCAGGCTCAGCAGTTTCCGTTCCGCTTCAGAGACACCCTGACGCTCGGCCAGCCGACGCAGTGCCAGGGTTTCGGTTTCGCCGTAGTGAAGGATCGGCCAGCCCTCGTAACGACCCAAAAACCTCCGCAGCCGTTCCCAACATCGGGATTCACCGTGATCCAACAAGGCCAGGATCGGGTGATACGTCGCTGCATCCAGATCCCACTGACCGCTGGTGCCCCGGGGCAAGCGCAGAAAGCCATGCAAGAAATCGTGGCGGGCATCCGGATCGGATTCGATGTCGTAGAGCAGAACACCCGGCGCCCGCTGCAGTTCAGGGAGTGCAGGGGATGCATCAAGACGCTGCTCGCATCCATCCCGTTGTGCTCTCGCCTGGGCGACCAGCGAGGCGGCGATCTCCCCGTGCTGATCACCAAAACGCTTCATGCGGCTCGCGAGTTGATCCGGGTCTGCCGCCGCCAGATCGGAGAGCCCATGAATCCCCAGCTCGAGAAGCATGTCGCGTCGCTTGGCACCGATTCCGCTGACCTCACTCAGGTGTCCCTCAGCGGACGCCACCCCATTGCAGGCCTCCCGCCAACTGCAGAGAGAACACTTGCGCCGATCGGCTGCCAGAGGCGGAGGTTCAGACCGCTGCAGATCACCACTGAGTTTGCGCAGGGCCTCAGCCAGCTGCTTGCGCAAGCCTGACGAGAAATGAACCCGATCCCGCTCCAAACGGCGCCCAGCGCCGCCCAGCACCAACATGTCGCTGACGGTCCCCTGTTGGTACTGCTCGAGCAGCAACGCCATCAGCGCCAGCGGGAGCTGATGTTCCCGGGTCATGCGGCGACCCTGGCGCGCCAGCACCGGCTGATAGGCAAAGCCTCCCCAACGGCTCTCGCCCTTGACCCGACGCAGCAGCGGGGGATGCGCCTCGAGAGGTTCCTTTGCAGGACCATCCCCCTTCAGGCGTAGACCCACCACCCCCTCCTGGCCGGAGGCACAGGCCTCTTCTCCATGTCCTGGCTTGGTGGGCATCAGAGCCACAAAACACCGTTGCTGATCGTCAAGCAGCAGGTTGCGATGGGCTGTCCAACGGCGGTCCGCAGAATCCCCATGGCGGTCCAACCAGGCCTTGCGACGGCAGCGCAACCAGCTACGCAGCAACCGGTCGGTGAGGACGTTGTCGGCGGTCGGGGTGGCACCCATGCTGCGACCTTACGGCTGCCGGCTGCTAGATCCAGTTCATTGCAAGCTGTGCCATGGCATCGGCTCCTCTTCCACTCGGCCCTGCTCCGATCAAATTCGGCACTGACGGCTGGCGCGGCGTCCTTGGTGTTGACATCACCATGGAGCGTCTTCTCCCCGTGGCCGTTGCGGCGGCCCAGGAGCTTGCCCATCAGGCCCCGGACGGGCTCGACAGCCGCACTGTGGTGATTGGATACGACCGCCGCTTTCTGGCACCCGAATTAGCCGAAGCGATTGCATCAGCGGTGCGGGGGTGTGAGCTTGAACCGCTGCTCACGGATACCCCAGTACCGACACCGGCCTGCAGTTGGGCTGTGGTGGAGCGTCAAGCCCTCGGCGCTCTGGTGATCACCGCCAGTCACAACCCTCCGGAATGGCTTGGGCTGAAGATCAAAGGCCCCTTCGGCGGCTCAGTGGAGGGAGACTTCACAGCCGCCGTCGAGCGACGCCTAGCAGCTGGCGGCATCACGGCACCCATCCGGGCGGAGGTTCCCCGCTTCGATGGACGGGGAGAACACCTGGATGGCCTGCGCCGCAAGCTGGACCTGGCCGCTCTGGTCCGCGGACTGAAGGCCATGAACCTGAAGGTGATCGTGGATCCGATGCACGGTTCAGCTGCGGGCTGCGTCACAGATTTGCTCGGGCCGGAGGCGACAGGCGTTCTTGAGGAAATCCGCAGCAATCGAGACCCCTTGTTTGGAGGAAATCCGCCGGAGCCATTGGCTCCTTATCTGGGCGACCTCATTGCAGCCGTGCGCAGCTCAACCTCCTCGGGGACCCCTGCTGTTGGCCTGGTGTTCGACGGCGATGGCGATCGCATTGCAGCGGTTGATGAAACTGGCCGGTTCTGCAGCACCCAGCTGCTGATGCCCCTGCTGATCGATCACTTGGCCCGCGCTCGCCAGCTACCGGGCTCTGTGGTGAAGACGGTGAGCGGCTCAGATCTGATGCGCCTGGTGGCAGAAGCTCAGGGTCGCGAGGTGCTGGAGCTTGCGGTGGGCTTCAAGTACATCGCCAGTGAGATGCTCACCGGTGAGGTGCTGATCGGCGGTGAGGAATCCGGTGGGGTGGGATTCGGCATGCATCTGCCCGAACGCGATGCGCTGTTCGCGGCCATGCTCGTTCTTGAAGCCCTTGTCGAAGGGAAGCAACCCCTCGGAGCTCGGCTGGATGCACTCCAGCACCAACACGGGGGCACCAGCCACTACGACCGTCTCGACCTCCGCCTGGCCGATATGGAGGCGCGCCGGCGGCTGGAGAACTTGCTGGCGGAGAACACCCCAGCCGAAGTGGCTGGAACACCGGTTCAAGAGGTGATCACCACCGATGGCATCAAGTTGCGAATGGGAGCCAGCCACTGGTTNATGCTGCGATTCTCTGGCACGGAGCCGTTGCTTCGCCTGTACTGCGAAGCCCCAGACGCCGATCGNGTGAGGTCTGTCTTGGCCTGGGCGAAGCAGTTTGCGGAAGAAGCATGAAAACCCTTGTGATCGCCAGCGGCAACNCCGGAAAAATCCGTGAATTCGAAGGGCTGCTGAAAAGTCTTCCGGTGGCAGTCCAGCCCCAACCACAGGGCCTGGACGTGGAGGAAACGGGAGCCACCTTCGCCGCCAATGCCCAGCTCAAGGCGCTAGCCGTGGCCAAAGCCACCGGCGAATGGGCTCTTGCCGATGATTCAGGCCTGAGCGTGGATGCCCTCGATGGCGCGCCCGGTGTGCATTCGGCGCGTTACGCACCAACCGATCCGGAGCGGATCGCTCGCCTCTTGGCAGCTTTGAACGGATCTGACCGCCGNGCGGCGCATTTCTGCGCGGCCCTCTGCATTGCAGCCCCCGATGGGCGTGTGCTGCTGGAGGTTGAAGGTCGCTGTGATGGCCGGATCACCGAATCGCCGCGAGGTGATCAAGGCTTCGGTTACGACCCGATCTTCGAAGTTGCCGGAACTGGCCGCACCTTCGCCGAAATGGCATTGAAAGAGAAAAAGCAGCACGGCCATCGCGGGCGGGCCTTCACATCGCTGGAACCGCAGCTGCGCCAGTTGCTTGCGGGNATCTGAATCTCTCACGTGCTTGAGATCACTGGCCGGGCTTGGGCTTGGTCTGTACGGTGAGGCCTGCCGCTGACGAGGTCCATGGCCATCGCCATGACCACGGGTTACAGCGCGCAGACCGAAGGCGCTCTCCTCTGCATCGAAGCCGCCTCGGACTGGGCCTTGACTTGTGTACATCA
>NZHI01000026.1 GCA_002691345.1 Synechococcus sp. MED650
CGTGATGCCGAACTGGCTGAGCTGGGTGCGCAGCTGCTCCACCGTGAGCTTGGCCTGGAAGTCTTCCGAGAGCTCAAAACGCTTCATGAACACCCGGTAGCGGCCCATCAGCTCCTCCATCGTNTCGATGAACTTCTTCTTGCCCTCCCGGTCNAACTTGCCGTACTCACTGCCCAGCTGCATCAGTTGCTGGTAGTCGCTGAACAGGCGCTTGGCTTCGTCTTGAACGATGTCGGAGTCGAANAACGCCATATCCAGTGCTGCGATTCGAGNGCTGATTCTGCCAAGACTTCACAGCGAAATGAAGCACAACAAGCGGTTTAAGCTCGNTCGGCTGGAGGTCGAGATGAACCCGAATATCGTCTANTTCCCCTTTGGCCGTGAGGCTACCTTTCGCCAGTTCAAGCGTCAGCTAGACGATTCGGCTTCAGAGAAGCCCAGCACCGAAGCGCAGACCGTGGTGATTTTCGGTGTGGCTCGGGGCGGCACCACCATGGCGGCACGCGTNGTGAGCAGCCTCGGTATCGACCTGGGGNAAGCCGGAAACATCAACTTCGAAGACGACCGCTTCAATCTCCAGAAGCTGGGCCTCAACCCCAACCGCGACCGCGACGCCCTCGCCACGCATCTGCAGCGCACAATCGAACAGCGCAATGGCAGCCACTCCTGCTGGGGTTGGAAATACCCCAATGCGGCGAGCTATCTGCCTTTGGTGCTCGACCAACTCCGCAATCCCCGCCTGGTNTGCATCCTGCGGGATCCACTGGCCTCGGGTTCAAGGGTGATGCGGGCTGGCATTCGCAAGGGAAGTGACAACCAGGAGAACGTTCTCCTTCAATCGCTTCGGGCGATGGAGACCAACATNGCGCTGATCCATCAGTGCAGCGCCCCCACGATGCTGTGCAGCTACGAGAAGGCGATCCAAAATCCTGCCCAGTTTGTGCGATCCCTCGCGGAGTTTCTGGGGATCAGGGCCAACAAACANATGAGGGATGACGCCCTCGCCCAGATCCAGCCCGGCGGATACATCCAAGAAAAATCTTTGTAATCTCTTCCCGAAGCTTCATTACCTGCCATCAGCTTCAGAACCATGGTTGGGTTCGGGCTGGATCTCGGATGTGAATTACACCCCTCAGCTCACGAGCATGCGTGAGCTCCCTCAGCGCCATCGCAACCTGCTGGAAGGACGGCGCACCGTGATCGCCTCCGCCGACCCGGTGCTGATCGCAGGCCTTGTGCAATGGCTCAAGGGTGTCGGTTTGTTGGAGGGTGCAGCCAGNACCGAACAGGAGGCGCTCGACTGCATCGGAAGCACCGCAGCAGACCTGCTCATCTGCACGGATCTGCTGGAGAACGGCAGTGGGCCCTCCCTGGTGGCCTCCGCCAAAACCCTCCGGCCTGGCTTGCGTTGCCTGATGCTGATTCAACGTCCGCTGCTGAGCACCGTTGAACGAGCCATCGCAGCGCACTGCGACGGGTTATGCAGCCNCGAGCGCATCGGCAATGGTGGATTGCTCAGCGTNCTCCAGGCGATGGACAGCGACGGCAGCCACATGGACCCTGTGATCACNGGGATNTTCAACCACAGCCGCCGCAGCTCCCACGGGCCCAGCCCGCTCAGCCACGTGCTCAGTCTGCGGGAGGAGGACGTGCTGCGAGGGCTATGCCGGGGCCTCAGCAATCTGGAGATCGCCGATCAGCTTCACCTCTCGATCGAAACGGTGAAACACACCATCACAGCGCTGTTGCGCAAGTTGGAGGCCAACAGCCGCACCCAGGCGGTCTTGATCGCCTTCCAGCGCAACCTGGTGGATCCACCGATGCCGATCCCCCGCTGGACCCTGGGCGGCTGATCCTGCCACCGGCGCTGACGGCAGACCGACACAGTCGGTATGGTCAGCGCAATTCNGCTGTGCGCCATGCCTCGCAGCCACTGGTTGGACCCCCTGGCCAGGCGCGTGCTCCAGGCCACAGGACAGCTGCCGAAACCCGTTCAATCCCCAGCGCCAGAGCTGAACCCTGANCCACAACCGGCCTGGTTGATGGATGTGAACCGCGCCACCCGTGAGCAATGGCTGCGTCTATCCGGCTGCAGTGAAGACACGGCTGATCTGTTGGTGCGTCTTCAGCAAGGAGGGGTGCAGTTCGCCTCGGAAGAGGATCTGTTCAGGCTGCTGGAGCTGCCCGACGAACTCAGCCAANGTTGGAAGCCCCACTTGTGCTTCCGCTGGCACGGCGACGCACCTTTGCAAGCAGAGACTGCGCCGCTGGATCTCAACAACGCCGCCGCTGAACAGCTCACACCGCTGGGNTGGCCCGAGCAGAGGATCAAGACCCTGCTGCAGGAACGCCGCCGCGCCGGCTTTCGCGATTTAGCCGATCTGCAGGAGCGGCTTTGCCTTCCGGCGAGCAGCGTGGAAGCGTTGATCGGTCGGGTGAGCTTCGGGCCGCGTCGTTCCGGCCCCAGCCTTCCCCTCGGCTGATGCAGGGAGATCTGTTCACAGCCGGAGCACTGCCGGTCACCGACCAGCCCACCCTGCCGCTGCAGCCGCAACAACTGCTGGAGTGGCAGCAGCGTTTGCACGATCACCAGGCACCGCTGTTTCGNGGCGAGCAACCCACCGCAGCCCAAGGGGATCTGTTCGGCGCGACGCCAACCGATGCCGCCGCAGGCCTCGATCCGCTCGCCCTCGTGCCGCTTCCCCTGAGCTTCTGGCGCTGGCCCGAGAGCCCCCATCGGGGTGCCGCGATTTATTTGGTTCTCGACCGGCCACCCCATCTCGACCAGCCNCTGCTCCTNTATGTGGGTGAAACCCTGGCGGCTGATCGCCGATGGAAGGGCGACCACGACTGCAAGTCTTACCTTGCGGCCTATGGCGAAGCGCTGCAGCGCTGCCAACTCCCCTCGCAGCTCAGCATTCGCTTTTGCTGCGATGTCCCCCGCNCCACGCGTCACCGCCGCGGCCTGGAACAGGAACTGATTCAACGCTGGTTGCCGCCCTTCAACAAGGAAACCCGTCAGCGCTGGGCCACTCCCTTNACAGCGGACCGATGAAGACGGTTCTCCTCCTGCTGTTGCTCCTGGGAGGCCTCCCGGCCCAGGCCTCCGATCTTNAGCAGCTGCAACGCACCCTGCTCCGCCATGGCTTCCGGATCGTCGTCCGCCAGCCCCCTGGACGGGCCTACGGACGCTTCATCCCGGCGCACAAACGCCTCGAGATCTCTCCTCTGGTGCGGGAGCTCGGCATCACCCGCGCNGTGCTGCTGCATGAAGCCGTGCATGCGGCCCAAAGCTGCCCCGATGGCCGGCTCTCCCTGCTGGGNATCCAGAGAAGCGTGGATCCAGCAGTGAGCAGCCGGATTCGCTTCATCCTCCGCGGCTACGACCCACACCACAGCCCTGCCCTGGAGCAAGAAGCCTTCGTGATCCAAAGCCAGCCTGATGCGGAGGCACTGCTGATTGCGGCCCTCAACCAACGCTGCACCCCCTAGCGGGACCCGTGAACCGCAATCGCTACGCTCAACNCCTGGTTACGCACAGGCCCATGCGGTTCTCCATCTCCTCCGCCGATCTCCAAACCTGGAGCGGCGATGTGCTGGTGGTGGGCCTGCCCCAGGGAGAACCATCCGAGACGGCGAAGGATCTGGAACAACGCTTTGCCGGTCTCACCGACGCCCTCAAGCAGCAGGAGTTCAAGGGAAAACCTGGCGATCAGTTGGTGATCACACCGCTGGCTGCAGGGCTGCAGCGGCTGGTGGTGCTCGGGCTGGGCGAAGCAGATGGCGTTGATGCCNATGCCCTGCGCGGCGCCGCAGCCCGGGCGGCCAAGGCTGCGATCGGTTGTGAAGGTTCGCTGGGAATCCAGTTGCCCTGGNCNGGAANCGATGCAGCCGAGGCGGCCCGCATCAGTGCTGAAGCNNTTCGGCTCTGCCTCTACAAAGACCAGCGCTTCCGCAAGGAGCCTGATCCGCGCCGGGTGCCGGAGAGCCTGGCGCTGATCGGCCTTGCCCCGGAAGCGAGCCAGGGCTTCGCCACGGTGAATGCCACCTGCGCCGGCGTTGAGCTGGCNCGNGAACTGGTGGCCGCGCCACCCAACGTGGTCACNCCNNANGCCCTCGCNGANACGGCCGCTGGCATCGCCCAGGANCATGGCCTTGANCTCAAGGTGCTCGAGCGCAGCGACTGCGAAGCCAAGGGCATGGGNGCCTTCCTGGCNGTGAGCCAGGGCTCNGANCTNCCCCCCAAATTCATTCACCTGATCTACCGCCCCGAGGGCGAGGTGAAACGGCGGGTTGCCCTGGTGGGCAAAGGGCTCACCTTTGATTCCGGCGGCTACAACCTCAAGGTTGGCGCCGCTCAGATCGACATGATGAAGTTCGACATGGGCGGCAGCGCTGCCGTGATCGGTGCGATGCGCAGCATCGCTGAACTCAAGCCCGCCGGCGTTGAAGTGCACATGGTGGTGGCCTCCTGCGAAAACATGGTGAACGGCTCCGCCGTCCACCCCGGCGACATCGTCACGGCCGCCAACGGCATGACGATCGAGATCAACAACACCGACGCTGAAGGCCGCTTGACCCTCGCCGATGCCCTGCTCTACGCCTGTGAGCAGGAGCCTGATGCCGTGGTGGATCTGGCCACCCTCACCGGAGCCTGCGTGATTGCCCTCGGCGATGAGATGGCCGGGTTGTGGTCCAACAACGATGGCCTGGCAGCTGCCCTCGATGCCGCCGCTCAGACGGGCGGGGAAGGCCTCTGGCGCATGCCCCTGCGCCAGTCGTACAAAGATGGGTTGAAGTCGCTCTTGGCCGACATGAAGAACACCGGGCCCCGCCCTGGCGGATCAATCACAGCCGCCCTGTTCCTCAAGGAGTTCGTGGCCAAGGACACCGCCTGGGCCCACATCGACATTGCCGGACCGGTGTGGAGTGACAAGGGCAAAGGCATCAATCCAGCCGGTGCAACGGGCTATGGCGTGCGCACCCTGGTGCATTGGGTGCTGGCCCAGTCATGAGCCGCACGCCGATCCGCTGGTATCTGAAGGCGCAAATCGGGGTGCTCCTGCTCCCGGTAGGGCTGTGTCTCTTTGGCGAAGCGATCAGCCGCAAGGTGGTGCAAATGCTGGGCCAAGACGGCGGGCCGTGGTTCTGGTACGGAACCCTGAGCCTGATCTTCATCAATGCTGGTATCGGCCTGATGATCGACAGCGGCCTCACCCGCGGTTTTCCCGGCCGCCAGCGCCCCTGATCAGGACGCTACGGAGTGAAACGCCCTGGCACGGTCAGGGGTTTCCAGTGCATGAATCTGCCAACGCGCGCGTTCCGAGCACGATCCGAGCACCCGATCCAAATCATCCGACGCATGCTTCGGCGAAGGATAGGGACCAATGTGCCGAGTGCCGAGACCATCCTTAATGGTCAGCAGATACATACAACCCTCCCTTCGCAGGCTCAGATTAAACACATCTGAAATGGTCGTCGATGGCCGGGAACCCGTCTGTTCACTGAGAACTCGCTGAATTATTCAAATTGCCGCGCTTAATCTTTTCAACAGGTTGATTGTCGATTTCTTAAGGATTTTGCCGGATTTGTGTAGTGCTAGGCACAACCCAAGCCGCGTCGCTGCGGGCTCGCCCAGCCCAGACGGTGTCCAGGCGTCGATCGCGGCCACAACTGAAGCGATAGAAGTTGTATTTCACGGTGTTCAGCTCTGCGTAGTTCTGGTGATACCCCTCAGCGGGCCAAAACCGGGCCGCGTCCCGGAGCTGCACCTTCAGGGCTGAACGGGGCACCCCCAGCTCCATGGCGGCGGCCTGGGCACTGGCTTCAGCTTCATGAGCTTGCGCAGCATCAGCCGTGAAAATCACAGGTCGATAGGAATCACCGCGGTCACAGAACTGGCCTCCATCATCGAGAGGATCAACATTCCGCCAATAGCTGCGAAGCAGCGTGCTGTAGCTGATCTTGGCGGGATCGAAGCGCACCTGCACCGACTCCTGATGGCCTGTGGTCTCCCCACTCACCTGCCGGTAAGTGGGATTGGAGACCGTGCCGCCGCTGTAACCGCTCACCGCATCAATCACCCCAGGGAGCGACTCCAGGTCATGCTCCAAACACCAGAAGCACCCTCCAGCCAGCACCGCCGTCTCCTCTGCAGCCAGAGCCGCTAAGGGAGAGCCCAGGGCCAAACAGCAGCTCAGCAGAACAATCAACAACCGTTTCATCCCATCACCTGATCAAAGATCGATCGCGCGGCTCGCTGGGTTACACCCGGCTCACCCAAGGTTGCGCGCAGCCTGCCATAGCCCTCCAAAATCGCCCGGCGTTCAGGCGAATCGGATAGCAGCGGCAGCGCTTGAGCCACCAAGGCATCGGCCGTCAGCTCGTCCTGCAGCAACTCAGGCACCAGCCGCTCATTCAGCAGCAAGTTCACAGGGGAGATGTGATCCACCTGAAAGCGGAGCAGGTAGCGAGCAACGAATGCTGTCAGGCCGCTGACGCGGTAGCCCACCACTTGCGGAACCCCTTGGAGAGCCAGCTCAAGGTTCACGGTGCCCGATTTCCCCAACGCCAGATCGGCAGCAGCACCGAGGGTGGTCTTGAGGGCATCCGCCTCCGCCGCCGGAATCACCCGGCTGTTTTGCACGCCAGCCGCAGCCAGGGCCATGGTCAGCGGCTGCTCAAACTGGGCCAAACCGGCCGGCACCAACACCTGCAAATCCGGATGCTGCTGCTGAAGCTGGGCCGCTGCTTTCGCCAGTGGCGGCATCAAGAAGCGCAGCTCCTGGGGGCGTGAAGCGGGCAGCAGCAACACAACCGGCGCCTTGGGATCCAAGCCAAGCTGGGCCCGAGCCTCGCGGCGATCCGGGAGGTTTTGAAAGCTGTCGAGCAGGGGATGCCCCACCCAGGTGACATCAGCGCCGCGCTCGGCATAGAACGAGGCCTCGGCGGGGAAGATCGCCAGGATCCGATCGGTGAAATCCAACAGGCGCGTGGTGCTTCCATCACCGAAGCGCCAGGCCCATTCCTGGGGAGCGATGTAATAGGTGATCGGCAAATCCGGCCGTTGCTTGCGCAGGCGACCCCCGAGTCGCACATTCGCTCCCACGTAGTCAATCAACACCGCTCCATCCGGCGGACGCTCCTCCAGCAGGGCATCCACTTGGGCCTGAAGCTTCAGGGTCGGAAGAATCAGGGGTACCGCCTCCCAGAGGCCGATCGCACCCATTGGAGCGGTATCAGCGATGAGTTCGGCGCCGGCTGCGGCCATGCGCGGGCCGCCGAGGGCCAGCAGCTCCAACTCCACACCACGACGCTCTGCTTCTGCCCAGAGGGAGCGGATCAACAGACTGCCCTGCAGATCACCGGACACCTCGCCGGTACTGATCAGCAGCCGCACCATCAGCGTGCCAGAGCCGGCATCGGCCCGCGCCGTCCGGGCCCGATGGACGCCTCAAGAAAACTGCAGAGGTGCTCGGAAGCAGGGAGCAACGGTTGGGTGCGGGCCTCTCGCAACCCCTCGGCAATCACGCGGTCGGATCGATACAGCAACGTCCAGATCTCCTGAAGTTGCTTCAGTTCCCGGCCCTCATGATTCGAGGCCATGCCACTGCGACGCAGACCAACGCGATTGAGTCCACGCACGCGGCCTGGATGGCCTTCCACCATGCAGAACGGCGGCACATCCCGATCCACCCGGGTCATGCCACCCACCATCGCCTGGCGACCGATATGGACAAATTGATGGATACCAAGGCATCCGCCCACCACGGCTCGATCCTCGATGAACACGTGGCCTGCCACCTGAATCGCATTGGACATCACGATGTTGTTGCCCAACACGCAGTTGTGGCCGAGATGGCAATACGCCATGAGGAGATTGCCGTCTCCAAGACGGGTCTGTTCGCCCTCCTCGGTGGCGCGGTTGATCGTCACGCACTCTCGCAAGGTGTTGCCATCGCCGATCACCACCTCCGTATCCGCTCCGCGGTACTTCAGATCCTGAGGTTCCAGGCCAAGGCAAGCACCTGGGAACACTTTGTTATCGCGGCCCAGGGTGAGGCGCCCATCCAACACCACATGGGGGCCGATCCACGTGTTGGGCCCCACCACCACAAGGGGACCGATCACAGCACCGGGGCCCACCACAACGCCGGCCGCAAGCTCTGCCTTGGGGTCCACCACCGCCGTGGGGTGGATCTGCACCGATGCGTTCTCCACCGCCATCAATCTCAGTCCACCAGCGAGAACATCAGCTCGCCGGAGCACACCAGCTCTCCGTCGACCGTGGCTTCTGCCTTCACCTTGCCGAAGCGTTTGCGCTTCAAGCTGAGCAGCTCACATCGGATCACCAGCTGATCTCCAGGAACTACAGGGCGCCGGAAGCGTACCCCGTCGATCCCAGCAAAAACGAACAATCCCTTCGGTAGATCAGGCATCTGAGTCACGATCAGGCCACCCACCTGGGCCATGGCCTCAACAATCAGCACGCCCGGCATCAAAGGCCGCCCTGGGAAATGCCCCTGGAATTGGGGCTCGTTCATCGTGACGTTCTTGATCGCCGTTGCCGACACTCCAGGCTCATGGGCCGTCACCCGATCCACCAAAGCGAAGGGGTAGCGATGGGGCAGCAGACCAGCGATCTGCTCACTGGTGAGAACGACGTCCTTGGAGGGGATTTCAGTCACAAAGCGGCTGCAAGATCGGTATGGAGCCCATGGGATCCCCGATAGACGAGAACCTGAGCCTGGGGAAAACCGACGAGTGCCAGATCGCCGATCAGATCCAAGAGCTTATGGCGCACTGGTTCATCTGCGAACCGCAACGGCGGGTTCATCCACTGATCTCCGTCACAAACAAGGGCGTTGTCCAGGGCCCCGCCCTGGATCAACCCCGCAGCCCTGAGCTGCTCAACTTGATCGCGGAAGCCGAAGGTGCGTGCAGGAGCGATCTCATCCACGAACCGTTGCGGGGTGAGCTCGAGCGCGAACTGCTGACGACCAATCGCGGCCTGGGGGAAGTCGATGATCCCCACCAACGAGAAACGCTCCGCCGGCGTCGCTGTGATCACGCTGGCCCCGCGGCAGCGCACCATTGACTCCCTCAGCACAGGCTGCGGTAAGCGCTCCGTGGCCGCAGGCGTCAAACCGGCCTCCGCAATGGCCTCCACCCAGCCGAGGGCTGATCCATCCAGAAGCGGCACTTCCGACCCACTCAGCTCGATCTCCACATGGCTCAATCCGCAGCCGGCGAGAGCCGCCAGCAGGTGTTCCACCGTGGACACGGTTTGCGGGCCAAGGTCGAGGGTGGTGCAGAGCTGGCTGTCTCTGACCTGATCAGGACGCAGCTGGATTGCTTCAGCCGACCCAGGCAGACGCATGTGAAAGCCGGGCTGATCGGTGGGATGCAATCGCACACGCGCTTCACTGCCGCTGTGAAGACCAACCCCAGCTCGCTCCGTATCCGTCGCCAGCGTCCACGGGGCTGTGTAGTCCTCAGGCCAATGGGTCACTAGAACTTCCAGCCAACTCCCAGATTGAAGCGCCAGTCTTCGGCAAAGTCCTTGCTGGCCACCTCAAGGCGAAGCGGGCCGACAGGGGTGGTAACGATCACGCCGGTGCCGACAGAAACGCCGGAACCATCCTTATCGAGAAGCATGCCTGGTTTACCGGGCACATCCTTTTGCGTGCCGAAATCAGTGCCGGCATCCATAAACACTTCGCCAGAGAGAATGCTGATCAAGGGGAAGCGGTATTCGATCGTGAGTTCACCAAACGATTTGGCCACTGCCAAGTCGCAGTCGTACCAACCGCGAATCGAATTGGAGCCACCCATGCAGAAGGCTTCATAGGGCGGTGCTTCGCCAAGAATCATGCCGCCCTTCACCTGAACACCAATGGCCTGGGGACAATTCGCCTCCTCACCCGGCTTTGGACGGCAACCTTTGTGAATCTTCAGCCAGTCCACCGGGAAGAACTGGGTGTAGCTGGCGCGGAAGCGATTGAAGGTGGGGGAATCTTCATTGACTCCAACAAACTGCTCCGTTCCTGCGGTGAAGAAGTTGCCGCTGGTTGGATTGCTTGGGTTGTTGAAATTGTTGTAGGTGGTGGCAAAGCGCACCCCCATCAGGAAATTGCTGTTCGCGCAGTTGTATGAAATACAAATGACGTTGTCATCCTTGACCCGTCCATTACCGAGGTTGTTGGTGGAAACGCCGTAGGGACGGTTTTCAGCAGCGAAGTTGATTGGCCGAACTTCTGTAAACGACATTCCAGCCAGCACATTCCACTTGGTGTCTTTGAAGGGATCGCCACCATTGAGCGGGCGCGCAAAGGAAAAGCTGCCACCGGTCTTGCGCAACACAACGGTGTCACCCTCGTAATCAAACCAACTGCGCTCAGGAAACTTATCCTCAGCCTTGTTGATGTTGCCAGGAGCCTTTTTGTCCTTGGTGAATTTGTACTCTCGCCCGGTTTCGTAGGCGTATTTGTTGTTGTTATCGACGTAGCTGTTGATGGTTCGGATGTTGCCGCTGTCCTCGCTCTGGAACACCTGAGGAACCTGTTGACTCAGGAACAGCGAGCTGCGGAAGCTGGTGCGGTGCTTGTCGCCGTAAATCCAGGGATCGGTGAAGTTGAGGTTGGCCAGACCGCCGTATTGGCCATAGGTGAGGTTCAAGCCCAGGTTCCAGGCCCGGCCGAACAGGTTGGTGTCCTGCACTGAAACCTGGCCGAACACACCCTGGCTTTGGCTGTAGCCCAGGCCGCCGGATAACTGACCTGTGGACTGCTCCACAACGCCCAACACAATCACCACGTCACCGGGCTGTTCCGGCACCGGACGCAGCGTGACCTTCACATCACTGAACAGCTTGGTGGCGTAAAGGCGCTTGAGGTCTTTCTCGAGCTTGTTGCGGTTGAAGGGATCACCGGGCTGAATCGAGATCTCGCGGGATACGACCCAATCCTTGGTCTTGCCACCGATCGGATTGCCCTTCTCATCAACGTCTTCGCCTTCCTTGTTGAGGAATTTGACTTCAACGCCGGCAACACTGCCCTGGGTGAGCTTGAGGGTGACCACACCCTCAGGGCTCACGCGCTCAGGGCCCGTAATCCGCGCCAGGGAATAGCCCTGATCAGCCATCCACTTCTGCAGAACCTTCATCCGCTGCTGAAGGTCGTTCAAGTTCAGCGTGCGTCCGAAATCAGAGCTGAAGGTCTCCTCGATCACCTCGGCGGGCAGCAGCTCAACCTTGGGGGTGACCAAATCAACTTCGGTCAGGGTGGGGAAGGGCTCAACCTGAACGATCACTTGAACGCCCAGCGGTCCGTTCTGGGGAGTGATGCGCACATCCGAGAACCAACCGGTGGCCTGGATGGCGTTGAGATCCTGTTGCAACTCCTGGCGGGTCACCCGGCTGCCGGGGCGCACCTCCATCGCGTCGTAGGCCGCAATCTGCAGGCGCTCTTCCTCGGGATGTCCGGAGATGCCCTCGATCAGCACCTCGGAGATCAGAACGCGAGGAGCTTCTGGAACGGGCGCTGCAACCTCAACGGTTTCGGTAACGCTTTCCTCAACCTGAACGTCCTGCGCCAGACCAGGCTGCGCAACGAGGGGAATGCCGAGCACGAGACCCAGCACAGTCCGCCGAACAGCAACCGATGAACGACGGGACATGCGGCGGGTCATTGCGACGGGATCTGGGCCGAAGCCACAAAATGTCCGCCGACATTACAGGCAGTTGCGGGGGTTCGGGCAGGCGCCTTGGACCCGTTTGAGGACCTCCCCGTAGGCCTCCATCACACCACCGAGATCCTTTCGGAAACGATCTTTGTCCAGGATCCGATCCTGTTCATCCTCACTGCGGCGGTCCCAAAACCGGCAGGTGTCTGGGCTGATCTCATCCGCAAGCAGCAACGAGCCGTCGGCCGCCAGCCCGAGTTCGAGCTTGAAATCCACAAGTTGGAGGTCGATCTCGGCGAAGAACGGCAGCAGCAGATCATTTACCCGCCTGGCCAATTGTTCAATCGCTGACAGACGGGCCGCATCTGCCACCCCGAGCAACCGCACCCTGGCTTCCGTGAGCAATGGATCACCAAGGGCATCATCCTTGTAATAGAGATCCAGCAAAGCTGGCTCTATCGCCGTGCCTTCGGCGATCGGCGTTTGCCGACACAGTGAGCCGGTGGCTGTGTTGCGCAGCACCACTTCGAGAGGAATGATCTCCACCCGGCGCACCACCATCCAGGTGTCCCCCGCCAGCCCCTCGTAGTGGGTCGGAACACCCGCTCGATCCAGCAGTTCAAACAAACGGGCTGAGATTTGGCAGTTCAGCCGACCTTTGTCCTCCAGCTGAGCTTTCTTCTGGGCGTTGAAGGCGGTGGCATCGTTCTTGAACTCCACCAACACCCGATCGGGGTCACGCGAGGCGAAGACCCGCTTGGCCTTGCCCTCGTAAAGCAACTCTCCGTGATCGGGGGTCATGGCGACGGTGCAACCGTGGTGTCTCCTACCGCAGCATGGCCACCGGGGGCCCTTGGGGACCGCAGCAGTGGATCGGGAGTTCCGTCTGGCTGCAGCGTTTCAAGGGAGTAGCGGTCCTCCAGAAGAATCGCCAAGCGCTCCAACCGTTGCCGCGGCCGGGCCCCATCACCACCGGCCGCCTGCTGCAGCTCCAGCTGCTGACGCAGCAGGTCCATCGCCAGGCCCCAGGACCGTTCGGCCGCCGCCTGATCCAGAGCCGTCTCCAACAGCTGATCGGCCTGATCCAGTTGATCGGGCCCCAGCCATTCGGCTGCCTGGGCCATTCGGCGGGCCCCGGTTACCCCCTCCAACGATCCCTGCAGCACCACAGCAGCCGCCTCATCCAACCGCCTCAAGGCCGCTTCGTGAAATGCCAGCTGATCCAGCCCGTTCTGCTGATCTGGCAACAGCACAACAGCATCCAGCTCCTTCAGATTTCCGTTCACCAGTCGCCGCAGCGCCAGAGCAGCCTGACGGTGGTCTCGCGCCGCATCAGCGGCCTGCCAACGGATCAACAACCAGCGCCGCCGCTCTTCTCCCATGAGCGGGCTGTAGCGGCTCAGCACCACCGCGGCTGATTCCGGAGCACCACAGCTCAGCAGGGCTCCAGCATCGGCCAGAACAACATCCAGCGAATCCACGACAGGATGCAGGGCCAGCAGTCGATCGCGGAGATCCTGCCGGCGGCGATCCGAACTGGCAATGGATGGATCCAGGCAAGCCTGCTCGGCCGCCTGGGCATCAGCGCTTTGCAGGAGCTGCTGGAAGCGCTCCTCGCCCATCGGCTGGGGCGGCGGCACCGGTGCCGCGGCCGCCATCAAAGTCAGCAACAGGGGGAAAGGGGAGATCCCCATGGCGGGCTGCGGTCTACAAAGGAAAACCTACGAGGCTTGCTCCCCTCCTTCCACGCCCATGGCCATCTCGTCCACCCGTCCCCATGCCTTGCCCAGTCTGGAGCGGGCCCTCGTGATCGGCGGAGGGGGCCGGGAACAGGCCCTGGCCTGGGCCCTCGGCCGTTGTCCCGAGATCCGCAACGTCTGGATCACTCCCGGCAACGGCGGCGGTGAAGGGACCGCTGTTGCGATCGCCGAAACCGACAGCGCGGCCCTGATCGCCCACTGCCGTGAACAGTCCATCGATCTGGTGGTGGTCGGACCGGAAGCCCCCCTTGCCGCCGGGGTCGCCGATGCCTTGCGGGACGCGGGCCTGGCCGTCTTTGGCCCCAGCGCCGAGGGAGCCAAGCTGGAAGCCAGCAAAGCCTGGGCCAAACAGCTGATGCGCGAGGCCGGGGTGCCGACCGCTGGTCACTGGGCGGTGGACAGCGAAGCGGCCGCCCTGGCGGTGCTGGCAGAGGTGCAACGGCCCCTGGTGGTGAAGGCCGATGGCCTGGCAGCCGGCAAGGGGGTGACCGTCGCCGAGACCATGGCGGAGGCCGAAGCCGCCATCCGTGATGCCTTCCAGGGCCGCTTTGGCTCAGCTGGATCTCATCTGGTGCTGGAGGAACGGCTGCAGGGCCCCGAGGTCTCGGTGTTCGCCCTCTGCGACGGTGAACGGATGGTGCTGCTGCCCCCCGCCCAGGACCACAAACGCCTGGAGGAGGGCGATCGCGGACCCAACACCGGCGGCATGGGCGCCTACGCCCCAGCACCTCTTCTGGATGCTGCTGCCCTCGAACAGGTTCGCCAGCTGGTGCTGGAGCCGACGCTGGCGGCGCTGCGGAACCGCGGCATTGACTACCGCGGCGTGATGTACGCCGGCCTCATGCTCACCGCCGATGGGCCTCAGGTGATCGAGTTCAACTGCCGCTTCGGCGACCCCGAATGCCAAACCCTGATGCCCTTGTTAGGCCCAGAACTGGCCCTGGTGCTCCAGGCCTGCGCCCACGGCCGTTTGGACCTGGCCCCTCCGCTGAGCATCCAGGCCGGCAGCAGCGCCTGTGTGGTGGCAGCGGCAGCCGGCTATCCCGATGCCCCCCGCAAAGGCGATGCCATCCGGATCGAGCTCACACCCAATACAGACCGACAGGTGTTCCATGCCGGCACGAGCCGTGATCACGCCAACACGCTCTGCACCTCCGGCGGACGGGTGTTGAGCGTGGTGGCCCAGGGGGATGACTTCGATAACGCCTTCGCATTGGCTTACAGCAGCCTTGATCACGTGCATTTCGAGGGAATCACTTACCGTCGCGATATCGGCCATCAGGTGCGATCGAAGGAATGAGCAGCGGCAGCGACCGAGCGATCGCCGACTGGGCACTGCCCCAGGGTGAACCTCCCCGGGGCGATGCCGGCCTTTGGGAGCGGATCACGGACTGGTGGGCCGAATTCACGCTTCAGACCAAGCTCCTGGCCGTGGCCACCCTGGTGGTGAGCCTGATGATGACCGGCATCACCTTCTTCGCGTTGAACGGCATCCAACGCGATGCGGTGATGAGCGACACCCGTTATGCCCGCGACCTAGGCCTGCTCCTGGCCGGCAATGTCACAGAANTGGTGGCCCAGGGCCAAGACCGTGAACTGGCCAACGTNGCTGAGAAGTTCTGGCGGTCNAGCCGNAGTGTTCGCTANATCTTCTTCGCGGATCCCGAGGGNGTCATCTACCTGGGCATCCCGATCAGCGCCACACCNCTCAGCAGTGAGGGAGAACTGCGCCTGAATCGACGGCTCGAATTGCCGGACGAACTGCAGCGGCGNCCTCAGAACCCCCTGGTACGGCAGCACCTCACACCNCAGGGAACGATCACGGATGTCTTTGTTCCCCTGATCCGCAACGGCGAGTACTACGGCGTNCTCGGGCTCGGAGTCAATCCCAATGACACGGCTCTCGCGAGTGCAGCCTTGACCCGGGAAGTCACCGTGGCGGTGTTCATCTCCATTTGGGTGCTGGTGATTCTGGGCGCGGTCTTCAATGCGCTNACCATCACGCGCCCGGTGAAGGAACTGCTGAAGGGTGTGCGTTCCGTGGCGTCGGGGAACTTCCGAGCCCGGGTTGATCTGCCGATGGGAGGTGAATTNGGCGAGCTGCTGACGGGGTTCAACGCCATGGCCTCGCAGCTCGAGGCCTACGACGAAGCCAACATCGANGAACTCACCGCAGCGCAGGTGAAGCAGCAGTCGCTGATCGCCACCATGGCCGATGGGGCCATCCTGCTGGACCAGTCGGGCCGGATCGTGCTGGCCAANCCCACCGCCCGCCGGCTGTTTCGCTGGGAGGGCCGCAGCCTCGAAGGGCAGGAATTGGTGGAGGAGCTGCCGGAATTGCTGGCGATCGAAGTGCACACNCCTCTCGANGCCTTGATGAGCGGAGCNGACAGCGAAGATCTGCGCTGCAAGGTAGGGGAGCCGGCCCGCACGCTCCGAATTGTGATGCAGGCGGTTCGCGATGCCAGCGGCGAAAGCCTCAAGGGGATTGCCGTCACCATTCAAGATCTCACCCGTGAAGTGGAGCTGAATGCCGCTCANAGCCGTTTCATCAGCAACGTCTCCCATGAGCTGCGCACACCGCTGTTCAACATCAAGAGCTACGTCGAAACACTCCACGACTTGGGAGATCAGCTCACGGAGGAGGAACAGAAGGAATTCCTCGGCGTCGCCAATGATGAAACCGATCGCCTCACCCGACTGGTGAATGACGTTCTGGATCTCTCTCGGCTCGAATCCGGTCGAACCATCCAGTTCGAGGCGATGAACCTGCGGCCGGCCATGGAGCAGACCCTGCGCACCTACCGACTCAATGCCGAAGACAAACAGGTGGANCTGATGCTGGATGTGGCACCGGATCTGCCCGATGTNCTCGGCAACTGGGATTTGCTGCTGCAGGTGTTCGACAACCTGGTGGGCAATGCNCTCAAGTTCAGTCGAGCTGGTGGGGTGCTCGCCNTGCGGGCTTACCCCTGGCCGGACACCTGCCAGGTGAAACCGACAGGCCAGGTGAGCCAGGCTGAGGGCCCCACCTGTGTGCTCACCTCGCCACTGCCGAAGCTGCGGGTTGAGATCGCAGACACCGGCTGCGGCATCAGCANAGCNGATCAGGAACGGATCTTNGATCGCTTCTANCGCGTTGAAAACGCCGTGCACACAGAAGTGGGAACGGGCCTGGGCCTATCNATCGTGCGCGGCATCCTGGAGAAACATGGNGCTCAGGTTTCGATGGTGAGCGAACTTGATGTGGGCACCACNTTCTGGTTCGACCTTCCCCTCGAACAGGCCGACAAGGATGAGGTTCAACTCCAGGCCGAACGCCGGGCCCTCTGCGAACAAGTCACATCCAGCTGATCAGTCTTCGCTCGAGACGCCGCGAGCAATGCGGGAGAGTTCGCNGCGCTCATCGGTGGTGACCCGATGGGGAACACCGGAGATNATCCGCTCGAAATTCGAGAACGAATCTTTGATCTGCGGGCCATTGCCGGTGATCACGAACTCGCGGATGCCCTTGTCGTGCCATGAGCCGCGCATCTTGAACACGTTCAGCGCCCGGGCCATCTCGCCACGAATTTCCACNTACTGCAGAAGCAGGATCGTGTCGGTGATCGTGGAGATGTGGGAATCGGTGATCGAGTGGCTTCCCATGAACTCCTCTGAGGTGTTCGTGAAGAACCCGGCAATTTCCTCCTGCTTGGCGTAGCCCGTCACGCCNATCACGAACTGGCGNAAGGCGTTGTGGCTGACCCCCCGTGCCAGAGCTGAAAGAGAGTCGATCGCCATGCGGGATGGCTTGAATTGGCTGATTTCCGTCTTGATGATCTGGAGGTGATCCTCAAGGCCGGTTGATTCGGGGTAGGCACAGATGATCTTCAGCAGACCGTCTTGCTCCATCTGCTCGAAATCGATGCCCCAGCTGGTGCCGTTGCGCAGCAGCTGGGCGCGGGACTCCTCATAGGCGAACAGGATGGCTCGCTCCTTGTTGCGGCAGGCGTCCTCAATGAATTTGGACACCAGCAAGGTTTTGCCGGTGCCGGTGGCACCGGTGGCCAGAATGATCGAATCCTTGAAGAATCCGCCACCGCACATCTCATCGAGCCGGGGAACTCCGGAGCTCACCCGCACATTCGAGGAGCGCTGCGTCAGACGCATGGCCCCCAGCGGGAAGATGCTGATCCCATGGGTTCCCATCGTGAATGGGAATTCCCCTTTCATGTGGGTGGTGCCACGGAGTTTGAGAATCTCNACCGTTCGACGGCGCCGCTCCCCCTCCAGCACGTTGCGGAGGATCACNACGTTGTCGGAAACGAATTCTTCAACGCCGTATCGCGCGATCGGGCCGTATTCATCGATGCGCTCGGTGGTCATCACCGTGGTGACACCGATTTCCTTGAGCCGGGCGATCAGACGGAAGATCTCCCGCCGCACCACGAACACTGCGTCGTACTGCTGGAACACCGCTGTGATCGAGTCGATCGCCACCCGTTTGGCCTTGTATTTGCGGATGGCGTAGTTGATCCGTTCGATCAGCCCGGAAAGATCAAAACTGCCGGCCACATCCTGACCATCGGGATCCGGTGAAGCATCGAGGATGAAGAGCTTGTCTTGCTCGACCATCTCCTGCAGATTCCAACCGAAGCTGGCAGCGTTGCGAAGGATATCGAGAGGAGACTCCTCGAAGGTGACGAAGATTCCCGGTTCATCGAACTGCTGGATTCCGTTGTGCAGGAAGTGCAGNGAGAACACCGTCTTGCCCGTNCCGGATGTGCCGCTGATCAGCGTGCTGCGGCCGATCGGAAGGCCGCCTTGGCACACATCATCGAAGCCCTCGATCCCGGTCGGGAGCTTTTGAACCTGCAACTGAGGCTGGCCGCTGGACGGAGGAAATTTCATGGCGAAGTTCTATGAACTGACCGTAGTGAGCAGGAGCTGGGCCGTCGCAAGGAGCACCATGTCGCTTAAGAATCCGAGAGGTTCGTGTCGGTCTCCTCATTCATGGAGTCCATCAGTCCGGTGCCAAGTGCGTTGTCCGATAGCTCGTCGTAGAGCAGATCCAGNCCGATCAAGACCCGTTCGCGGTCGGACAAGTCGCCGATGATCCGCCGCACCGGAGGTGGAAGGATCTTGGAGAGCGTTGGCGTCGCGAGAATCTTGTCCTCCTCCGCCAGCTGAGGATTTTTGAGCACGTCAATCACCTTCAGCGCATAGACCCCGCGGAATTCGGTTTCCAGGATGTTGCGAAGCGTTTTGAGTGCTCGCATCGAATTCGGCGTGTTGCCGGCCACATAAAGCTTGAGGATGTAGGTCTTGCGTGGACTCATGACGATTTCTCCGAGGCATCGGGTTGGTCCATTTCGCGGCGAACACGGCCGGAGGCCGTGCCAGAGAGGGGAATATCCGGCGGGATGGAACGCCGGTACATCTCACACAAATGCGCCATCACATCGAGAAGCGCAAGGCGGTAATCCTGAAGAAAGTCGTTCTTGTGACCTTCAAGACGCAACTGCTTCCAGAACTCATCGATCAGATCAACGTGAATCTCAACGGTGCGCGTGATCGGCAGATCGCTGAANAACGCTGTGTTCACAAAGCTCTCNAGCGCCTGATTCGCAGCGGCTGGATCGCTGAAATAGCTCACCAGCAGATCCCGATAGGTGCGCTGCAGAGACTGGAGCAGGTCCCGCCGCTCATCGGGNGCNAGGCTGCCAAGGAAGCGGGAAGGATCGCGCTTGTAAAAAACCCCGAGGTATCCCAGCCGTTCCTGGAGACGCCGGGACAGGGTTCCAACAGCCAGGGTGGCCGTGTCCTCCTGGCGCCCATCGGCGCGGCCCTGGCGCAGGAAGCGGGAGATGGCNGCGTCGATGTTGTAACCCAGCTGGGCCAGCTGATCCGCCGGTAGATGCAACTCCTCGGGGTGGTAATCCACATGGCCCTTCACCTCGCCCACGATCACGGCAGGGAACAGAAGACCAGCACTCAGCAGCTGTTCCCTGGACTGAACATCCAGGAAGGTCTGTTCCACAACAACAGCATCGAAGTCGTTTTGACGACTCTCNAGNATCTGGGCGAGTCCAGTGCCTGCCTCGATCTCCAGGGGAACCGCGTCGTAGCGGTTGGCGGGCAACCACTGACGACAGGACTCCACCAGTTCGGGGGTGCTCAGGAGAAGCGCAACGGTGAGGGCCGGCCGGGCCATCCGCTCTCGGGTTCATTGAAGTACCTGAATCTTGACGGCNGGGGGCGTGAGAGACGAGGATCTTTGTTTGTCTTTCGATTGCGGNTCAGGCGACATCGGTTTCAACCGGGCCTGACCGTGTCTTTATCCCCATGGCCGACACCACACCAGCAGCAGAATCCACCGAGGCCTACGCCATCGTTGAAGCCTCCGGCACCCAGGTTTGGGTGCAACCCAACCGGTACTACGACTTGGATCGCCTCCAGGCCGAGGTTGATGACACCATCACGCTCGACAACGTGCTGCTGGTGAAGGATTCCAAGGGAACCACCCTCGGCCAGCCCTTCGTGAAGGACGCATCTGTATCGCTGAAGGTGATGGCCCATCGCCGCGGCGCCAAAGTGATCGTGTACAAGATGCGCCCCAAAAAGAAAACCCGGAGCAAGAATGGTCATCGCCAGGAGCTCACCCGAGTGATGGTTGAATCCATCACCGTTGGCGGCAAGGCCATCAGCTGACNGTTCCGACCTCTCCTTACGACCGCCCCCCAACTCCCTTTNCCCCATGGCACATAAAAAAGGCACAGGTTCAACACGGAACGGACGCGATTCCAATTCCAAACGCCTCGGCGTGAAGGCCTACGGCGGCGAATCCGTCACCGCAGGCTCGATCCTGATCCGTCAGCGCGGCACATCCGTTCTGCCCGGCATCAACGTTGGCCAGGGCAAGGACGACACCNTGTTCGCCCTCACCGATGGTGTGGTGAAGTTTGAAACCATCCGCCGCGGCCTGCGCAACCGCAAGCGCATCAATATCACCGCTGCTGTTTGATTCNGGCCCGAATCAAGTTTCAGTCCCGGCTTCCCTTCGCGGGAACCGGGACTTTTTAATGGCCTGCGCTCAGGCCTTTCTGTAGAGGCGAGCCGTGATCAGCAACGGATGGAACACCTCAAGGAAACGGCTCTGCAACGTGCGAAAGAAACCATCCACAAGGGCAGGATCATCGAAATGGAACGGGTATTCACCGTGATGCCCCTTGAAGAAATACCAGTTCAGGAGGGCGATGGCTTCCGGTGCCATGCGTTGGTGAAACTCCAGCAACTGAGCTGAAGGGTCCGGCAGNTGCTCGAGCACATCCAGGCACACCACGGCATCAAAGCGGGCATCGCCGGTGCTGCCGAGATCCCGATGCACCGAAAGCTTGCCCTCGAGGCCCAAACTCTGCGCCCGCTGCTCCACGAAGGCCCGGTTGTGNGGATTGAGATCCACGAACCAGACGTGATCCACCTCNGGCAGTGCTGCGGCCGAGAGGGCGTGGGTGCCGATACCNCCGCCAAAATCCAGCACCTGACCCTGAACGGCCATGCCCTGCAGGCGCAAGGTATCGGCGATGTAGTCCGCACTGGAGAGGTGCCAGGCCGCCAGTTCCAGCAGATGGCCTGTACCCACCGTGTCTTCGTAGAACGCTGTGGCGTCCTCAGCNCGGAAGGCACCGGGATGCAGATCCGCCAGGTCGTCGGTGCTGCGGGGCAGACGCTGCTCAAGCGCCTCGGGGGATAACTCCAGNTATNGGCTCAGGTGCTGCTTCACCGCCAAGCCATCCTNAAGAAAGGCCTCAACATTCACGGCACGGCTGCTGCGGAGCTGTGACATCGGGACGAGCAAGGGCGTGTCGGATGCAACAGTCTGGAGGTCAGCCTGACCTGCTCCGTTGGACGGCCCCTTCGGNTTCGTGGTGATCGACAAACCTGCAGGACTGACGTCCCATGGCTGCGTCAGTCGCCTGCGCCGCTGCTANGGCTTGAAGAGAGTGGGCCACGGGGGAACCCTGGATCCTGCGGTGACCGGTGTTCTGCCCATTGCCCTGGGCCCCGCCACCCGATTGCTTCCCTACCTGCCAGGGGAGAAAACCTACGCAGGGNTCATNCAGCTGGGAACACGCACCAGCAGCGACGACCTGGAAGGAACGATCCTGGATCAGGCTTCGTGGCCAACACTGAGCAGCCCCGAACTGGAGGATCGGCTGGAGCAGTTCAGGGGCGCCATTCAGCAACGTCCGCCGCAGGTCTCNGCGGTGCACATCGATGGCGAACGGGCCCACACCCGAGCCAGGCGGGGCGAAATCATGGATCTGCCGCCCCGGGAGGTGACGATTCACCGGCTTGCGCTCAAAGCCTGGGACGCCNNGACAGGGCAACTGTCGGTTGAGGTGCACTGTTCTTCGGGCACCTACATCCGTTCGCTGGCACGGGATCTGGGCGAGCTGATCGGATGCGGGGGCTGCCTGGCCCAATTGCAACGCACCCAGGCCCTGGGCTTTCACCTCCACCAGGCCCACCCCCTCCCCGAGCCGGAGCAGAACCACACACCACCGGAACCTTTATCTCCGTTGCTGGCCCTGGGGGCGCTGCCGCGCCGAGACCTCACAGAAGCCGAGCAAGTGGATTGGCGCTGTGGCCGTCGCCTGAGCTTGCAACCCGGAGATGGCGATGCGGTGGTTGTTTGCAATCCCGACGGCAGCATCGCCGGCATCGGCCACCGGGAGGATGGGGAGGTGCTGCGGCCGAAGGTGGTGTTCGATGCCGCAGGCTGATGCATGGCGGTCGGTGAGTACCCTCCCAGCGGTTCTTGTCTTGCCCTGACCCGATGGCTGGTCACAGCAAATGGTCACAGATCAAACGCACCAAAGCGGTGGTGGATGCCAAGCGGGGTGCCGTGTTCACTCGCCTCGGCCGGGAGATCATGGTGGCGGCACGGGCTGGCACGGATCCCAACGGCAATTTCCAGCTCAGAACGGCCATCAGCAAAGCCAAGGCAGCTGGCGTGCCGGCCGCGAACATTGAACGGGCGATCGCCAAGGGCTCCGGCAAGGGGGGAGACGGCATCCAACTGCACGAGGTGCGCTACGAGGGCTATGGCCCTGGAGGCATGGCCGTGCTGGTGGATGCCCTCACCGACAACCGCAACCGCACGGCTGCGGATCTGCGTCTGGCCTTCAGCAAAAACGGCGGCAATCTCGGCGAAAGCGGTTGCGTGGCCTATCTCTTCGAACACCGGAGCGAGGTGACCATCACCGCCGATGCCTCCCGAGAGGAGACCCTGCTGGAAAGCCTGCTGGAGCTGGAGGCCGATGGCTATGCACTGAATGCCGATGGCACAGCCGTGGTGCATGGGCCCTTCGCGGCCCTGGAAGCCCTCCAAGACGGGCTGAGGGGGATGAACTGGGAGGTGCGCGAATGGAGCCATCAATGGTCCCCCCTCACCGATGTGAGCATCCATGACCCCGACACAGCTCAGAGCTGCTTGAAACTGCTGGATGCACTCGAAGAACTCGATGATGTGCGCAGCGTCAGCGCCAATCTGGATCTCGCCGAAGGGCTCGAGNTCGATTGAACACCAACCAAGCGGCTCTCAACTCACCTGANGTTGGGGAATGANCTTCACGATGCCAAACAAAATGAATANCCCAGCAGGATTCAANGCCATAACGCATTCATTGACAGCGCCTATTCGCCTTCATANAGTNAAAANNAAGCNCACAAAGAAACAATGACCAACNTCCTGATCCTTTTCGGCGCAAGCTTGATGGATTCAGGAAATATTTCTCACGCGACAGATAAATTCGTACTTGGCGAACATATTGCCACAAAGCTGGGAGCCAACCGCGACGAAATAAAACTGGTCAGTGCTCTTTCAAACACAACAGCAAGAAACGGAAAAGTTCACAACTATGCCCATGGGGGAGCCCATTCGGGCGAAGATCCGTACATCACNANTGGCGACTCCATCGTTCCCACAGGGCTGTCTTCACAGGTGNATCTGTTCACACAAAACAAGGATTTCTACAAGACCATCGGAGATGTTGATGCCGTGGTTTCCGCAGGGTCTAACGACATCCTAGATGCCATTGAAGAAGGCATGTTGGATGCCGCCCTAGAAACAAGAAGCAAAAAAGATGATCGCAGACTCATCAAAGCTGCTGTCAACTCCATCTCAGAAAATTTAAACCAAAATGTTGACCGCCTCACGGGAATCGTTGATCAAGTTGCTGTACTCAATCCATTCCCACTGGAGGCAACTCCGCTGATCAAAGAGAAGATCAATCAACTGGATCGCTTCGAGGCCACTCGCCTCAACAAAGCACTGGACAAAATCTCTCTAGGCTTATCAAAAAAACTGAACCGCCACTTTCGAAACAATACCTCTGTTGCCGTAGTGGATGTACAACGTTTATGGGAAAGGCTTGAGAAACCAAGCTTTATTGATGCCGTGCATCCATCAAGCCGCACAAGTTCAAAGCTCGCCGATCTGATCGTGTCCACCATGGAGGTGGACTTGCCAGGGCTGGGTTTCAACACGTCAACGACTCCAGCTGAACTCTGATCAGACCGCTGAACCACTCGGCCGTCAGGCAAAGCGCCGTGTCCATACGAGCCAATGGCTTGCAGAAATATTTGTTTTGAGACATAAAAAATGCATGGGAACAACCGGAAATAACACGGCAAACTAAGAATGACTGGCAACCCTCTCATGCTCACAACACAGGCGCATCCAGAGAATCCTGTTTTGCAAGCTGAGCACGTTGCCGCGATGTCTCTTGCGGCCGTTGATCAAGCCACCCACATCGCTGTGGCATCAGGCCCATGGACATCACCAGACACTTGGAAAAACCGACGGATTCCAACGCAGGGCAGTCGTGTGCTGATCCCGGCGGAAGTGCAGGTTGAGATCGCCACCGAGTTGCAACCAACACTGGAGTGGGTTCGGGTGAATGGTGAGTTGAGCTTCACCGCCGATGCCAACACAGCACTGAAGGTGGACACACTGGTGACCGCGCCCGGAAGTCGACTGGAAATCGGGACCCCGCAAGACCCGATTCGCTCCGATGTAACTGCACAGATTCTGTTTGCTGACCTCGGGCCACTGGATATCCAAAACGATCCAATGCTGCTGGGGCGCGGCGCCATCTTGCACGGAACAACTGTGGTGCATGGAAGTCCGCGAAGCTCAGCCCTCCCAGCAGCCAAGGATCCCCGTCGCGGGGATCGCCACATTGATCTGTCGGACAGTCCAACGGGCTGGTCTGTCGGAGATCGGTTGGTGATTGCCGGAACTTCGCCCGATGCAGAAGGTGATGAAACGGTGCAAATCCGTGCGATTGAAGGCGCAACCATTCAGCTCGAGGAACCCTTAGCTCGAGATCACCTCGCGCCACGAGATTCGCTCAGGGTTCATGTCGCCAATCTCAGCCGGAACGTTGTGTTCGGATCAGAGAACAAGGCGATCGACCGAAGAGGGCATGTGATGTTCATGCATACAAGGGATGTGGATATCGCGAATGCAGCTTTTAAGGATCTGGGGCGAACCGACAAGTTACGGCCAATCAACGGCCCTTACTTCGATGAAAATGGAGACTATGCATCAGGAACAGGGTCCAATCCCGGTGGGCGATATTCGGTTCACTTTCACAGGAATGGGGTTGAGCGCACAGGACGCCCAGCTGTCGTAAGTGGCAGTGTTGTATCCGGCAATCCTGGCTGGGGTTTTGTTAATCATTCCAGCTACGTGAATTTCATCGATAATGTTGCTTACGATGTAACAGGATCTGCTTTCAGCACAGAAGCTGGAGATGAGATTGGCAGTTTTGAGAACAACATTGCCATCCGCATGCATGGCACTGGAGATGAACCAATCACCCGACAGAAAGAAGGAGACTTTGGCCATGCGGGTGATGGATTCTGGTTGCAAGGGCCAGGCGTGCGAGTTGAAAACAATGTGGTCTCTGGAGCTACAGGCAGTGGATTGATTCTGTATGCCGAACCCCTGTTCGAGGATGGCCTGGGAATCACAACCTTCCCTTCGCAAAACCTGCAGGAGCCAGATCGTGCCGCTGGCGCAGCCACCGTGCCGGTCTCCCTTGCACCGCTGGCAACCTTTAGAGGCAATGAAGCGTATGGATCGGCTCTCGGCGCTCAGATTTATTACCACCGCACATTCATCACCATTGAAGAGGAACAAGAAGAACAAGCGGCTCTGAAATTCCCGCCCAGCCTGATTGAAGACATGGATCTCTGGAGCAACAGCACAGGCATGCTGGTGAACTACACCGTAGACACCAATTTCAAAGACATAAGAATTGTTGGCCCTGCCGATGGCACGGGAGACACCGGATTTGATGCTGCATCCAATTTTTACAATCGAGGCACTCACCAATACGAAGATTTATCCATTGAAGATTACGAAATTGGCTTCTCGGCGCCAAGAAGCGGAAAAATCGATGTGATCGGTGGTTATTTCAATAACATCACCGATATATACATCAACGAGCCAAGGCAGATCGGTCGGCGACTCCGATTCAGCGGCGATCTTCAGTTTGGCGATCGGCCAAGCGGAGTGGTTGAAGGGGAGTTGATCCCCAGAACATATTTTGATTTAGACCCCGAATTTGCCCCCGCCGCAGATTCAGCCAACGAACATTTCCTGCTGGATGACCAGATCTTGCTGGATTTTGGCCCCTATCAAAATCAACAGCTTTATTTTTATCAACAAGAAGCTGATCATGTGCTCTTCCCAAAACCACCGTCTCAGCTGACACCAGACGACCCTGGGCCAACGATCGGAGAGGAATTCATTGGGGTGAGTAACGCCCAGATTCATGCACGGTTGAAGTCTTCATTCGGTGGCGCCATTGTTCCCGAGGACGCGCAGGAGCTGGATCGGATTCTGGGATTGGTGGGATCCCCAGTGGCTGATCGGCCTGTTTTGAATGCCAATCCCCTACCGATGGATGATGACGATGAGGAGTTGCAAGACCAGCGAGAACTTGAGCTTGGATTGCCCGAAGAGGGTGGCCGAAGCCGTTTAACCCTAACTGAAACGCTTCTGCTTGAGCATCATTCTGAGCGCGACACGATCTCAACAGAAGGCCATGATCTGATCGCACTATTTGGCTCCAATCGTGCTGAAAAAATTGACATCATCATTCGGCCAGATTCAGAGCGAGAACTGGATGAAATGGTTCTTTTNGCAGANGGTGGTAACGACAGNGTGATTCTTCGTGAAACAGGCTCATCCACTCTCGAATTCATGAGCATTCACGGTGAATCNGGNAACGATCGACTCNATGCCAGGCGCTTCAACACGGCAGTGGANCTNGATGGAGGCCAGGGCANAGATGTTCTGATTGGTGGTGCTGCNGAAAGTGAACTNTGGGGTGGAGNNGGTCGCGACACATTCAAACTCNGAGCGAAGCGAGCTGGCCTCCAAATCCTGATGGACTTTGATNCCTACCAGGATCGACTTCGCTTCTCATTTGACAGCAGCAANNTNAATATTCAGGCTCGNGGAGANGATCTTTGGCTGCTNCAAGGNGAACAAACCATCGCCATTTTGACTGATTTAAGTGAAGATCAGGATGTCATCCGCACCCTGATCAGCTGACCTGTGAACTGATTCAGGCCGAGATCATTTCGCATCTGTCAGCAAATCCGCACAAAAGCTTTCGTCCTGGAAGGTGCAATCCGGCCACGGCTAGGGCGGAGACACCCTTTCGGAGGTTTGTTCATGTCCATGAAGCAGCTGGAGACATTCATGTCCAGGGTTCAGAGCAACGATGCACTCCGCGATGAAGTGCAACGCTGCGGCAAGGACACGTCCTGCGTGGTGAAAGTGGGTGCCAAGCACGGCCACAAGTTCTCTCCGTCCCACCTCAGCCGTTGGCAACAGGCGCACTAAGAGCTTGAGCGGGGATCTCTCGTTGGGGGATCCCCCTCGTTCTCACGAATCATCCTGGCCAGCATTTGCAACTTGGCGTTCTCTGACTCTGATGCCCGGCTGGCCATCCAGGCGCTGGCTGCTTTCTGTTGCGCCAGTTGCTGCACGAGCGTCAGAGCGGTTTCACGCAACTGCTCAATGTCGTCACAGTCCTGGATCAACCGTGTCCAGCGCTCGGCCTCGAAGCTCTGCTCCAGCCGCCGTTCCACCGGCTCGATGCTCATCGAATCAACTGTCGGGGGTTCACGCTAGTGCGGCTGCATCGCACCAGAGCCACACCCGGGGATGGGACAGCAACCAGCTGGCCGGCAGCATCGGATCGGGAGCCTGAAGGCTCAACAAGCGCTGCAGGATGCTGGCCTTACCAGCACCGGTCACCACCAGGTGAATCTCAGAGGCCGCCAGGATCTCGGCGAGCCCCAGCGTGATCGCCCGTTCTGGAACGGCTTCAGCCTGCCCTCCGAACAGGGCAGCATTTTGATGGCGGGTGGCCGGCGTCAACACCACNTCGTGGCAGCCGCAGTGCGACTGACTGGGGGGCTCGTTGAAGCCCACATGGCCATTGCTGCCGAGCCCCAACAGCTGAACACCGATGCCGCCGTGAGCCTGGAGCTCANCGCTGTAACGCGCAGCGGCAGCGGCACCATCGGGAGCGGTGCTGTCCGGCAGATGAACCGTGGCATCGGACAACCGCAGAGGGCCGGCAAGGTGTCGGCGCATGTAACTGCGATACCCCCGTGGGTCATCGGCGCCGAGGCCGAGGTATTCATCCAGGTTGAAGCTGCACCAGTGCTGGCGGAGCTGCATCAGCTCCGGTTCCGACCATCCCTGGAGTTGCGCCACAAGCGCCCGGTAGAGCGGTTCCATCGTTCGGCCGGTCGCCAGACCGATTGGCCGACGTTGCGCTTCAGGCCGCTCGAGCCAGCCATGGAGATGCTCCGCCAGATGGCCAGCAAGGGCCTCGGATAGTTCAGCGCTGGTGGGGTAGCGCTGAAGCTGACAGGGAAACCGTGCCAAAGGGCCGTCCCGAACTGTTCTTCCAGACTGGCGTCGCTGGGGGCAGCAATGCCAGCGATGCATCGTGGTGAGACCGGTAGGGCACCACCGATGCCCCGCGGTAGTAGTGCTGCAGGATCGTGCGGAAATCAGCCCCCTGCTGGGCAAGCCCATGGGCNCCCCACTGGCTCATTCCCACGCCNTGGCCATAGCCCTGGCCGCGCACCCGCAGCTGAAGGCCAGTGCTCAGCGCTGGTGGAGGCGCCACCAGGCTTATCCGTGAACGCCTCGGTTGCGTCACANCAGAGACAGACGNCGTAATCCGATCGATGCGGGATCCAGTGCCCTCNCCGGTCACTTGCGCCCGAGCGATCACCGGCTCGGGACTGCGAAAGGTCGGCCTTGCTCCGGTGACCATCTCGAAATCCACCAGGGTGCTTTTCAGCCCGAGGCGCTTGCGCAGTTCGGCGCCGCTCAGCACCAAGGTCCCCCGGGGTCCCTGTAAACGGGCCTGCCTCACGCGACCACTCATCGAGCGGCTCAACACCTGAACCTGCTTCAAGCCACCGGTCTCAGGCAGCCTCTTCCGCAGTCCATCGGGATCAAACCACTCCTCCCAGCGGTGCACAGGACTGTGCTGGTCATGGTCCTGAACGCTCACCAGATAGGGGTGCTGGAGACGCCAGACCATCCCGCTGGCTTCGGTGACGCCTCCCGAGCTGCTGTGGAAGACCGCGTCAATCAAACGGCCNCCATGCACCAGCACCAGGGAGCGGGTGCTGGAAACCGCTTCTCGGGTGCTGGGCGTCTCCGACTCCACNCCCCGATACACCTGNCTGGCAACTGTGGCTTTGAGGTCCCAACCGCCACCCCGACTGCGCTGTTTCAGGGCATAGGTGCGCGCAGCAACGGCCTGAGCTTGCAATGCTGCCAGCGGCCACTGATGCGGCATTTCGCTGCCAACGACGCTGGAGAGGTAGGTCTCGATTCCGACGGCATTGACCACCCGCAGACGACCGCCACGGGCACTGACGCGGAGCACGCCGCGGTAACGACGCTGCCCCAGCCAGATGCCCCGGGGATCGTCGTTCTGCACAGTCAGCAGCTCCCCCAGCGGCAGGGACACNGCACGACCATCCAGCNCCGCCTCCAGACGGGNGCCGCGCACCTGAAGCCGCAGGCGNNGGAGGCTCTGATCACCTCCGGGAAGGCCCTGCACCTGAAGCCGCTGATTGCCATCGGCGCGCAGCGCGATGGAGCTGCTCTCGCTCAGCAGCACCTTCATCTGCGGTTCCCGTTGCCGTGATCCAGCCATCGCCGCAGGGGCGAGAACAACCGCTGCGATCAGCCCGATCAAGACGGTGGCGGAACGCACAGGAGAGGTCAAAACGCGTCCCAGTGTGCCCCCTGTGTCCAGGGACAGCCAGATGGCAGCATGAGCCTTGAGGATCCACGGCCTTGCAGGTCACTTTTCTCGGTACGAGCTCAGGGGTACCCACGCGGGCCCGCAACGTTTCTGCTGTGGCGCTGCGGCTTCCCCAGCGTGCAGAGATGTGGCTGTTCGACTGCGGAGAGGGAACGCAGCATCAGTTCCTGCGCAGCGAGCTGCGGTTGTCGCAACTGCGCCGGGTGTTCATCACGCACATGCACGGCGACCATGTCTTCGGTCTGCCAGGACTCCTGGCGAGCCTCGGACTCGCCGGCAGCAGCCCCGAGGGAGTGGATCTCTACGGGCCCGATCCCCTGGAGAGCTACCTGCAGGGTGTGCTGCGAACCAGCTCCACCCGCATTGGCTATCCACTGCAGGTGCACCGGGTGAAACGGGCGGCAGAACAGGGTTCGCTGGTGTTCGAAGACGACGACTTCACCGTGCGCTGCACTCCTCTCACCCACCGGGTGCCGGCCTACGCCTATCGCATTGAGCAAAAGCCCCTGGCCGGTCGCTTCGACATTCAAAAAGCACGGGAACTCAACATCCCCCCTGGCCCGGTCTACGCCCAGTTGAAAAACGGGGAGACGGTGACCCTCGCCGATGGACGGGTGATCGACGGAACCAGCCTGTGCGGTGCTGAACGCCCTGGGGCGAGCGTTGTGTACTGCACCGACACGGTGTTCTGCGATGCGGCCGTGGAGCTGGCCCAGGGGGCCGACCTGTTGATCCACGAATCCACCTTTGCCCATGGGGAGGCGGAGATGGCATTCCAAAAGCAGCACTCCACCAGCACCATGGCAGCGCAGACCGCCGCAGAAGCCGGAGTGGGGCAACTGGTGCTGACCCACCTCAGCCCCCGCTACGCACCCGGCAATCCGGTCACCCCGGAAACCCTGCTTAACGAAGCCAAGACGATCTTCCCAAACACGCTGCTGGCCAAGGACTTCCTCACCTTGGAGGTAAAACCCCGCTGCAACAGTTTGTGATCCGGCCTCAGAGGGTCACTTCCCCGTGATACAAGAGCCTGGTGCGGTGAATCCGTCAAACCGCGAAGACCTTCATGGACTCTGTGTTCTCCTCTCTGCGACGGTCCCTGAAGGGCCTGCTCATTCTTGTGCCGGTCCTGATCGGCCTGACCATCATTTCCCCGGTCCAGGCGGCCCAATGGGATGCAGAGACGCTGACGGTCCCCGCTGACGCGGTCGGCGCGTCCATGACCTTCAGCGACCGGGAAATTGATGCCGGCCGCAAGGTGTTCAACACCAGCTGCGGCACCTGCCACGCCGGCGGCATCACCAAGACCAACCAGAACGTGGGTCTGGATCCTGAAACCCTGGCTCTGGCCACCCCAGCCCGCGACAACGTTGACGCGCTGGTGGATTACATGAAGGACCCCACGTCCTATGACGGCGAATACAGCATTGCCGATCTGCATCCCAGCATGCGTGACGCCGAGCTGTATCCAGCCATGCGTGATCTCGATGACGAAGACCTGCGCCTGATGGCCGGCTACATCCTGGTGGCCCCGAAGGTTCAAGGCACTGCCTGGGGCGGCGGCAAGATCTACTTCTGATCCACGCTTCCAACGTCGAGCCGATCAACCCCGGTGGCCTCAGGTCATCGGGGTTGTTTGTTGTGGGAGACGGTTTTGTGGGAGACGGTTGGCAGCTTCCATCGAGCGGGGATGGCGGCTGTACCACCACTCCTGCAGGTCTCGACTGAAGCGCACGGAAAACAGCGTCAGCACCGTGGGGGTGGGCCGACTGCCCGGCTGCAGCAACTCCACGGCGTAGGAGGGGCAGCGCCGCGCCGCCAGATCGGGCACAAACCGGCGACCAACGCGACGCCAACTCGGCTCCTTGCTGCGCCAAGCCAAGCGACAACAGGGCCAAGGCAACTCTTCACGGTCGAAGAGGCGGCAACAGGCCCCCAGAACGCGGAAGCTGTACTGCCCTCCGGGACTGGTGTGAATGCTGCCGGGCTCCAGGAGATCCTCGATTTCGGGACGACTCACGGAACGAGGAGATGGTGAGAGTTCAATGCCATGGAAGGGGGCCAGACAAAAAAAACCACCCCCGAAGGGGTGGTTGGAACAGTGGTCCCTTTCGGGAGAAGGCTCAATAGAGCTCTTCTTCGGCGTGGGTCTTGATGGTGCAATCGGAGGTGGGGTAGGCCACGCAGGTGAGCACGAAACCGGCTTCGATCTGGTCGTCGTCCAGGAAGCTCTGGTCGGACTGATCCACGGTGCCAGCAGTGATCTTGCCAGCGCAGGTGGAGCAGGCGCCAGCGCGGCAGGAATAGGGGAGATCGATGCCTTGCTCTTCAGCAGCGTCGAGAATGTACTGATCGTCGGGCACTTCGATGGTCTTGTTGAGACCTTCGCTCTCGCTGACCAGAGTGACCTTGTAGGAAGCCATGACTTGGTGAATGCGTACAGGGTCCCGGAGAGCCGGTCCTGCAGGACCGCACTTATCTACTGCAAACAGGGGGTGATCCCGGGGGTCAACCGGGCAGGACCAATCGGATCACCCGCTCTGATAAGCCTGGCTTATGCGCCAAGGGTCAATGGCGGCGGATCTCCAGCAGCCCCCAGCGGCCCTGTGAATCTTCCGCAGTCACGGTCCAACCCAGCTCTGCGAGCACCTCTTTGAGCCGCGGCGCCTGGTCCACGAGAAGCCCGCTGAGCAGTGCGCGGCCATCCGGTGTCACGAGATCCTCAAATGCCGGAGCCAGGGCCTCGATCACCGGAGCCAGGATGTTGCACAGCAGCAGATGGGCCCGCTTTCCGCTGAGCAATTGCTGCAGAGCTTCCACAGAGCCCTGAGCCACACCGAGCTGCGCCTCAGACCTTTGGTTGAGGCCACGGTTGTGAACCGTGGCACGAACGGCCAGTGAGTCGGTGTCTGCTGCCACCACGGCCTCGGCGCCAAGCCCGAGGGCTGCAAGGCCCAACACACCGCTGCCGCAACCCAAATCCGCCACCAGCGCTCCAGCTGGAGGCTGCTGCTCAAGGGCCTCAAGGCACAGCCGCGTCGTCGGATGGCTGCCGGTTCCGAAGGCACTGCCTGGGTCCATCCGGATCACCAGGCGCTGGGCATGCTCCGGCGGAACCTCCAGCCAAGCCGGCAGGATCAGCAGCCCGGTCCCGACGGGGTCGGGTTGCCAGTGCTGCTTCCAGCTCAGGCTCCAGTCTTCATCGGCCACCTCATCCCAGCGGCCGGTGGGGAGGCTCAGGCCGAAAGGCTCCGCCAGCGGCGCAAGGCTGGCCAGTAATTGCTGGCGCTGCTCCTTGGGCCATTCGGGCTGGGGAAGCCACAACAGAAGGGTTTTCTGATCAGGGGTTCCCGGGGCGTGCTGCACCGCATGGCGATGCAGCCCAAGGTCCGTCAGCTTCCAGACGAGAGATTCCTCCAGGTCTGGCGGGCAGGGCATCGCAAGCCGCCACCACATCAGAGCGTCACCGGATGCGCTTCCTGGATGCCGTCAATCCCAGTGATGGTCTGCAGCAGCTCGGCCGGAATCGGGTCATCGATGCTGAGCACCATCACCGCATCTCCCCGCACGATCTTGCGACCGACCTGCATCGCGGCGATGTTCACGTTGTGCTCGCCCAGAAGGGAGCCGAGGTGGCCGATGATGCCCGGCATGTCCCGGTGACGGGTGAACAGCATGTGGCTGCTCGGGGTCACGTTGACCGGAAACGCGTCAATGCTCGTGATCCGCAGATCACCGTCAGCGAAGACAGCACCGGTGACACTGCGGTTGCCTTGATCCCCCCGGGTGGTGATCTGGAGCGACCCCCCCGCGAAGTCGCGACTGCTCTCATCCTTCACCTCGAGCACCTGGATGCCCCGGGCCTTGGCCTCCAGAGATGCATTCACAAAGTTGATGCTGTCGCCAAGGCCCGCACTGAGCAGACCCTTGAGGGCCGCGATCACCAAGGGCTGTGAGGGGTGGCTGGCGAACTCGCCCTGGAGCCGCAGCTCCATTTCCTTCACGTGGCCACCAGCGAGCTGACTGACCAGCAGACCAACGGTTTCAGCAAGCTGAAGATGGGGCTTCAGTCGCTCCATGATCTCGGCACTGAGGCCGGGGATGTTGACAGCGCTGCGAGCCGGTAGCCCCAGCAGCACATCACGAATCTGCTCCGCCACGTCAATGGCCACATTTTCCTGGGCCTCCTCCGTTGAGGCGCCGAGGTGGGGCGTGAGCACGAGCCCGCGTTCAACCGCCCGCAGCGGGGAATCCTCCGCCAGCGGCTCACTGGCATAAACATCCAAACCAGCGCCGGCGATCACACCGTTGTCGATCGCCTCGGCAATGGCCGACTCGTCCACCACACCACCCCGGGCGCAGTTCACGATCCGCGCGGTGGGTTTCATCGTGCGCAGCAGCTCGGCATTCACCAGGTTCTCGGTGTCCTTGGTGCGGGGAATGTGCAAGGTCACGTAGTCCGCACTGCGGAACAGCTCATCAAGCTCTGTGAGCCGCACCCGCATCTGCTGGGCCCGGTCGGCAGCAATGAACGGGTCGTAGGCGATCACATCCATGCCCATCGCCTGGGCCACGCGGGCGACATGGGAGCCGATCTTGCCAAGACCAACAACGCCGAGCGTTTTCTTGTAAAGCTCGTTGCCGACATATTTCTTGCGGTCCCACTTGCCGATGCGCATCCCGGCGTGCGCCTGCGGGATGTGACGCGAGAGGGTCAACATCATCGCCAGGGCGTGTTCAGCGGCGGCAATGGTGTTGCCCTCAGGGGAATTCACCACCAGAACCCCGCGCTTGGTGGCGGCGGGAATGTCGACGTTGTCGACCCCGACGCCGGCCCGGCCGATGATCTTCAGCTTGGTTGCCGCAGCCACCACGGCCGCGGTCACCTGCGTGCCCGAGCGGATCATCAAGCCGTCGTACTCGCCGATGATGCTGATCAGCTCGTCTTCTGAGAGGCCGGTGCGCTGATCCACCTGCGCCACTTGGCCAAGAATGTCGATCCCGGCCTGGTCGATGGGATCGGAGACAAGAACTTTCGTCATGAAAGGGCGCAGAACTGCCGCGCCAAACTGTAGAGATCAACACTCTCCACCCTCTGTGGCCAGGGGGACAGGGTTCAGAATTCGGCAAAACGGATCGATAGGCCCATGCCCGTCAGCGTGATGGTGATGGCTGACCAAACCTCTGCAGAAGGCCTGAGCCAACAGCTTCGAGAAACGGAGCTGCCGATTCTCAAGTGCCTGACTCTCTCTCCGGAGGGGGATGAAATCGACCAGGTGGAACTGCTGAATCCCAATCTCACCCGCCAGCGCCGCCAGAAAGCGATGGCGCGCTGGCTGATGCCATTCGGCTTCATGGCGGGCGTGACCTTCACCAAGATCACCAACCTCACCACCTTTGCCAGCTTTGGCCCCTGGGGAGAACCACTGATCGGCGGCCTGCTGGGCATGGGGTCTGGACTGATGGGCAGCTACGCCGCTGCTGCCAGCGTGGACTCCGACAACGACGCCGGCGTTCGCATCCTGCGCAACCGACGGGATGAAGGGCAGTGGTTGGTGCTGTTGGAGACCCCGAACGGAATCGACGCCCCCTGGCAGTTGATTCAAAAAGCACGGCCCCAACAGGTGGTGCGGCTCAACGATCTGTGACGCTCTCCCGCATGGCCTTGCTGGACGGGGCAAGCGACCCCGAAGCCCTTGAGGGCCTGATCGATCTTGGCGAGCAGGTGCTGCGCACCTGGCAACCGGCATGGAGTGAATTCCTCAGCGCACCGCTGCGGGAGGAAGCCCTCGATCGACTCACCGGCCTGAGCGACCTGCAGTGGCACAGCGATGGCGGCTATCCGGGTGCGGAGCGCCAGCGGCTGCTCTGCCGTCGTGCTGACGATGCATCTGAGCATCCATCCACACATCAAGGGCTGCTGATCGAAGGCAATTTCCTGTTCGACCCTTTGACACCGAAAGACCTGCATCAGGCGCTGCTCTCCATGGGTGTCGCCGATGCAGATCTCGGCGATCTCTGGGTGCGCGGGGATCGCGGCGGACAAGGAATCTGCACAGCGCACGCCGCCGCGATCCTGAGAGGCCGCCGTGGTGCCGTTCGTGATGTGGAGATCCACTGCGACATCCTGTCGCTGAGCCAACTGCAACTCCCGGCCCAGCGGGTGGCTCGCACCCTGCAGACCGTTGAAGCCTCGTGCCGTCTGGATGCGATCGCATCAGCAGGATTTGGCTTGTCCCGAGCCAAGGTGGTGGCCCATGTCAAAGCAGGACGCTTGCGGCTCAACTGGGGAGAGGTGCGCCAGCCCAGCCGAGACCTGAGCGTGGGAGACCGTCTGCAACTTCAGGATCGCGGCTGTGTTGAAGTTCTCTCGCTGACACTCACAAAACGCGATCGCTGGCGGGTTGAACTACGCCGAAGCTGAAGAGCTCAAGCCCGCAAGCTGCTAATGTCCGTAGTCGATCGAAAGGGGATTGAACATCAATCCCAAACGCGATCGTTACAGGGGCGATTAGCTCAGGGGTAGAGCACTACATTGACATTGTAGGAGTCACTGGTTCAAATCCAGTATCGCCCACTCCCCCCTCCCAGACTGAGGTTTCAGCCAACAATCCGGACAATGCCGTGCACGATTGTTGTTGGTTTGGGTCGCTCAGGTATCGGTGCCGCGAGACTGCTTCATCACCAAGGTGAAGCCGTTGTTCTGCTGGAACGCGGCAACAGTTCCAACCACCACATCCAGGCAGAACAGCTCCGCGGCGAGCAGATTCAGGTTGAGCTGAACTGCCCCCTCGAGCTCGAAAGTTTTCAGCCTTGGTTCAACCAACTGGACACGGTTGTGATCGGACCAGGCATCCCCTGGGACCACCCAACTCTGAACGAGTTGCGGCAGCGCAACGTGACCGTTCGCGGCGAAATGGACTTGGCTTGGGATGCCCTACGCCACATCCCCTGGGTGGGANTCACAGGCACCAATGGCAAAACCACCGTCACCCATCTGCTCAGCCACGTTCTCCAGAGGGGGGGGCTGAACGCTCCNATGGGAGGAAACATGGGCATCTCAGCCGCTGAGATGGCCCGCCAAATCATCAGTGGTGAGGTTCCAACACCCGACTGGCTGGTGATGGAACTGAGCAGCTATCAGATNGAAGCAGCCCCTGGTCTCTCTCCAAAGATCGGAATCTGGACAACCCTCACCCCCGATCACCTTGAACGCCACGGGACCCTTGAGGCTTATCGAGCCATCAAGCGTGGACTGCTGGAGCGTTCAGAGCTGGCCATTCTCAATGCCGATGATCCAGACCTGCGCCAGCAACGCCAAAGCTGGGATGGCGGTGTTTGGGTGAGTGCCCAAGCCCAGGCTTCAGAGGGCCAACAGGCCGATCTATGGATTGATGGGGAAGGGATGGTTCATGAGAGCGGAAGCTGCCTGTTTCCTGCNGCTGCACTGTCGATGCCCGGCGAGCACAACCGCCAAAACCTTCTGCTGGTCACCGCTGCGGCGCGGGCGATCGGCCTGNATGCCGAGCANATTGAACAAGGGTTGCGCAGCTTTCCAGGCGTCCCGCACCGCCTGGAACGCCTGGGACGTTTGGGGGAAGCCGCCGTGTTTAACGACAGCAAAGCCACGAACTACGACGCAGCAGAAGTTGCCTTAAAGGCCATGCCACGCCCCGTGGTGGTGCTGGCAGGGGGGCAGACGAAACGGGGTGACGCCAAAGGATGGCTGAACCAGTTGAAGCAAACGTGCTGCAGCGTGGTGTTGTTCGGCGCCGGAGCCGATGAACTGGACTCCCTGCTGCAGCAAGCGGGCTACAGCGGTGAGGTGCAGCGGTGCGGCGACCTCGAGCATGCTGTGATTCAGGCCGCTGCCGCGGTGGAACGCCAGCAAGCCAAAGCGCTTCTGCTCTCGCCAGCTTGCGCCAGCTTTGACCAATACAAGGATTTTGANGCCCGAGGCGAGCATTTCCGATCCCTGATCAAGCCTCTGCTGAGCAGCGACTGAGACAGATCGAGCGCAATTGGCTGCAGCTTGGCCAGGTAGCCCGATGATGATCAGCAGCCATCCGCAGGACCTTGGCCTACTGGCTGATGAAAAGCGAACCCGATGCCTACGGGATCCACGATCTTCGCCGGGAAGGAACCACCTTGTGGGACGGAATCAGAAACTATCAGGCCCGCAATTTCATGCGGACCATGCAANAGGGTGATCGNGCTTTCTTCTATCACTCCAATTGCAAACCGCCAGGAATCATTGGGCTGATGGAAGTGATCGAAACAGGGCTGATCGATCCAACCCAATTCGATCCTGCTGCCAAGTACTACGACCCGAAATCGTCGCCGGAGAAACCCCGCTGGGACTGTGCACGGCTGAAGTTCATNGGCGAATTCGACACGCTNCTGAGCCTGGATGAGCTCAGNGAGACCTTCACCGAGGAGCAACTACCCGTGATCAAACGGGGCAACCGCCTGTCGATTCTTCCGGTACCAAACGAAACGGCAACCGACCTGCTTGAACGGCTTGGACCGCTCCACTGAGATCCCCCTGGTCACGCTGCTGCCGCGAGCCTGGATTGCCTTTGGGCAGCGTCCATGGCNATGCGTGGGCATGGCTGCCCTGATCCTGATCAGCGCCACCGGCCCCGCTGTCATCGGGCAGGACCTGCGCATGCTCTCCACTCCTGAGCTGGTTCGCCTGGGCGATCTGGCGGTGTTGCTGAGCCTGGTGCTGCCGCTGTTTCCNCTCCTGGANTTGTTANGCCTGGCCGACGACCTCCTGCCGGCCACCAAAGGCAACCCACCGAAACACCGCCGGGGACAGCTGATCAAACAAGCCATCAGCTTGATCCTGATGGAGCTGCTCGTGTTGCTCGGAGCCATCGGGATGATCCAGGCCCTGAGCTGGGTGCTGGGGCGATGGAGCACAACCCTGGCGGGGCTGGGTGTGCTGCTGGGAAGCCTGTTGCTTCTNGGATGGTTGTTCAGTCAGATCCTGGCCCTTCCCCTCCTGGTTCATCAGCGCTGTCGCCCNTTGCAGGCNATGAACCGAAGCCGGCAGCTGGTGCTGAGCAATGGACTGAAAGTGCTGGCTTTGCTGGGGATGCTGCTGGGGCTGAATCTGCTGGGTTTGATCGGAGCGACCCTCGGACTGCTCCTGAGCCTTCCCTTCAGTGCACTGATCCTGATGGGATGCTGCCGGCTTCAGACGCCGTGGAGCAAGGACTCACGGCGGAACATGTTGCCCACNTANACACGGGTGATTTCCCGCGACTCAATTCCGTTTTGAACCAGGAAGCCAGCGAGGGCGGCCTGCACAAGGCGGTATTGATCCCAATTGGGGTGGGACTCAATGAAATGGGTCATGGCCTGCTGNAGCGGGAGCGGCAATTCGGNATAAAAGCTCACAACNCTGCTCTCANTCATCAANNGNNTCTCGGACGCTTCGGACATCTCTTCTCACCGGAATGAACACCAGTTCTCCACACGACAGTGCCCGCGTCAAGGGCGGCCAGACAGCGACCAATCCAACCCATCTCCTTCTGAGACAGCAGCGTTGACAGCCCTCCAGCACAGGAAAGCCAACCGACCATCACCCATCCAGACCAATCCACCCCAGCGTCAAGCCCCTGTCACCAAAACCGCCGCTTTTCCACAACAACCAGCCATGGAGCTCAAATCAAGCCATCGCCTGTGGAAAAGCTGTGCAGAGGGCCAGCGAAAGGTCGGGAGAAATCATTTGCAGCAGAACGATCAGCTCAGCTGATGATCAGAGCAATCCCACATCGCTCTCATGGCTGCGACCATCGCGGCAGCTGCGGGTGCGGGCCATCTCCCTTCCACCGCACGACCCTCCGTCGGCGTGAGCACAATGCGCAGCTCCCAGGCCACCCGATCACCACTCAGACACCCCCACCACAGCCCGCGGTCGAGCTCCAGCTCAATCTCCTCTTCCGCCATCAACCGGCCTACCAAATCGGCGTGTTGCTGCTGAAGGGTGACCACGAGATCAACAAGACCTCGCCACTCCGGCTCCTTCAGCTCAAATCCCCAGTCTTCACCACCAATCAGGATGGAATAGTCCCCACGGGAGGGATCCCGGCACAACCGCCAACCGGCTCCCTCCTGCTGAATCACCTGGCTTTGATCAGCCGGGCAGCAGATCTGGCTGGTCTTGCTCATCGCTCAGTTCAACGATGGCGCGATGAACGGGTTTCACACTGGATTCCTCCAGCAGGCCATCAAAGTCGTCAAACCGTCGCTGTTTCGCCCGAAAGGCAATNCGCACCGTCATCAGATAACGATTGGTTGNGTGCCGGATCAGGCTTTCCCCGCGCTTGGCGAGATCCGTGGAATCAACTCCTGCCGAAATCACAGAACACGTCGCANGTGAAATCAAGCCTAAACGCTGACCTTCAGGCCAGCTGATCNCTGTGGAAAGGNACATGCATCGGATAGGTGCGTTGGCGGGAGCCCGGAACACGCAGCACGATTTGCCGTCCCAGCCCCAAGGCCGCCAGGGGAAGCCGGAGATACGTCAACAAACCGCTGATTTCCTCCAGATGCGCTTCATCGACGCACTCAATCCGAATGCTCCCCCAACTGCGACGCATGCGACAGCTCAACAGCGGCTCCAGCCTGTCTTCCAGACCCGGATCTTCTCGATAAAACGAAAAGATCAGCTGTTGCAAACGGTCCATAAACGTCAATCCCGATAGTCTCAACCTGTGTTCAACGTGCNCCGGTCACGCCCTGAGATCGCGTGGGAGAAGAAAAGCTTCAGCATTCAGCAAAGAGAAGCGGAACGCTGGCCATCGATTTGGGTAGCACCACAACCGTGGTCGCCTTTCAGCCGAGGGACAACAGCCCAACCCAATTGATCGATCTTCCATCGATCACCACCCGCAACGGTGAAGTACCGAGCCTNGTTTGGGATGCGCCGCAGCAGCCCCTGATCGGGCGTCAGGTGCTGGAATCCGGGCTGAGCGAGGGAAGCGATCCCCGCTTGCATCGAGACTTCAAGCCAAAGATCGGCCGGGGAGATGCCGAGGAGCAGGCCAGGGCTTGCTGGGCCGGCGAACAACTGATTGCGCAGATCTGGGCCCGGCTGCCAGACGGCCTCCAGGTGGAACGGTTGGTGCTGACAGCGCCCGTGGATTGCTACCGGGCNTACCGAAGTTGGTTNCTGGAGGCCTGCAACCGGTTACCGGTCAAGGAGATCGCCCTTGTGGATGAGCCCACGGCCGCTGCGNTCGGAGCTGGGTTGCCAGCCGGCTCNCGCATGCTCGTGGTGGATCTGGGTGGCAGCACCCTTGATCTGGCTCTGGTNGCNCTNGAGGGAGGGGAGGGACGCGCAGCCCCCATNGCNCAGCTGTTGCGCCTTGGGGGCAGGAGCCTGGCCGANAGCAGTGGTCAAGTGTTGCGGACCGCAAAAGTGCTGGGCAAGGCAGGGCTATCACTCGGTGGCCGCGATATCGACCGCTGGATCGTTGATCACTGCTGCCCGGGCCAGCATCCCTCCACCACCCTGCTCAATGCNGCAGAACGGCTCAAGTGCCGCCTCAGTGAAGACGACCTGTCAGAACGACAGCNACGGATCGAACGAACCGTCGATGACCAGGGCCAGGANCACGAACTCAGCCTTTCAGCACGAGAACTCGAGAAGCTGCTGCACACGCGGGGATTGAGCCGAGCGCTCGAACAACTCCTGGAGACCTGCCTGGCCGGAGGGCGACGCAACAACTGCAACCTCGAGGATCTTCAGGGAGTTGTGGCTGTGGGGGGAGGCGCTCAGCTTCCCTTTCTGCGTGCGTGGCTGCAAAACAACACCAGCCCTGCTCCACTGCTCACCCCACCACCGGTNGAGGCTGTGGCGCGAGGGGCCCTGGGGCTNACCCCTGGGGTNGCGATTCGGGATGTTCTCCAGCGAGGGGTCTCCCTGCGCATCTGGGAGCAACGCGGNAACAGCCATCGTTGGCATCCGCTTTTCGTTGCAGGCCAACCCTGGCCGAGTGGGGAACCACTGGAACTGGTTTTAGCCGCCAGTCAGANNGGGCAAACATCCATCGAAATCGTGNTGGCAGAACCGTTGCCCGACATCGGCCACGACGTGGTGTTCGTGGATGGATTACCCACCCTGAAGGAACGGCCTGCTGGAGCAACCTCCCACCAGGCCTGGCCTGGAAAGGAGTTGAGCCTGCCGCTGGAGCCTGCCGGGATGGTCGGAGAAGACTGCCTGAAGTTGCGCTGGAGTATCGATAGCGATGCTCAGCTGCAGNTNGATGTAACGGATCTGCGCTCCGAGNAGCAGCTGCCGAAGCAGACCCTGGGAACTGTCCGATAAGACGTCCGTCCACAGGGCCTTGGAGGAAGGGCCCGGCATCCATAGAACAGACGCATTGCACGAGTTTTTGCCCCTTGGCGGCGCCGCGCCATCCCCTGTTGCAGCTTTGGGCTCTCACCACACTGGGACTGGTGCTGGCGATTGCAGCAGGAGCGCTGTGGTGGGAGAAGCAACTGCCTGAGCGNCTCAACGACGCGATCGCGCGACAGGATTTCGAAGACTGCATCCGCACGAGCGAACAACTGGCCGCCCTGCGTTGGCTNGGGGANGGAGCGCCCGAGGAACAGGCGCTCTGCCGCCAAAAGAGGGCNCAGCAGCTTTGGGACCAGAACTTGGGNGTTGAAGCCATCACNCTNCAGCAACAACTGGTGGTCTCNGGCCTGGGGGACCAACGCAGCAACCGGGAAACGCTCAAGATCTGGACCCAAGACCTCAAGGATCAAGCCCTGGAGCGATTNCANAAGGGTGAATTGCAAGCCGCCCTGGATCTGCTGAATGCTCTGCAGGGNTCAAGCGAGCGCGGNATTCCGCNGCTTCAGGCCACCATGCAGGAGGTGTGGAACCGCAATCAACTCGAGCGGGAGCGCCTGGATCTGCTGTTGAAACAACAGCGATGGTGGGAAGCTCTCGACAGCTTGAACAGACTGGATCACCCCTGGTGGCAGCAACAAGCTGAACGCAGCCGACAACAGATTGANCAGGCCATTCAGGCNATGGGCGAAACCAGAGATCACCAGCAACACCCNGCTCATCACCCCGATGTGATTGCCGGTGCAGAACTCGACAATGCCGTTCAACGAGAGCTGCAGGCAGGGCTTGATTCTTGGCAGGCTTTCGAAGTCGCCTGCAGCAGGCTGGGGGGAAGGGTCGAGGAGGACGGACCGGAAAGCTTCTGTCGGCGTGGCGTGGCAGACCCGTGACAAAATGACTGAACGGTTGATCCAGAGTTCATGCAGGCGGGAGATAGGGTGACAGTCGAGGCNTCTGTCGTGGTGTTCAATCACCCCGAGCATCGCGGCACGGCCTTTGATCTGAAGGGCCAGAGCGGAGACGTCGTCAATGTTCTGAACGACTGGAAGGGCCGNGTCATCAGCCCGACACTGCCTGTCATCGTTGCGTTCGGCCGTTACAAGGCCCATTTCCGAGCGGAAGANCTCAAGCCGGCGGCCTAACTGAATTCAGAAACACCCCTTCCTCNCCGTCGACATCCCGCAAACGAAGCTCGATCGTCTCGCTGCGACGGGTGGGCACCACACGTCCGCAGAAATCGGGCTGGATCGGCAACTCGCGGTGACCTCGATCCACCATCACCAGCAGCATGACCCGCTGCGGCCGGCCCCAGCTCTGCAGGGCCTCCAGGGCAGCACGCACGGTTCGGCCGGTGAAAATCACGTCATCCACCAACACAACCTGACGATCTTCAACGCTGTTGGGCACGGTGTTGAGCTGGGGCAGACGCGTACCGATTCGCTCCAAATCATCCCGATGGAAGGTGGGGTCGATNGCTCCTTGTGCAATCGCATGGCCGCTGAGTCGCTCCAGCTCACGCGCCANAACCCTGGAGAGTTGCACCCCCCGGGTGGGAATGCCCAGCAGCATCAGCCTGCGGCTGTCATCCACGCTTTCCAGCACCTGGGACGCCAATCGCGACAGGGTGCGACCCAGCTCGCTCTCAGAGAGAATTTCAATNCTGGTTTGATCGGACATCAGCGCTGGAAATTGCTACGACGGTGTGGTGTTCAGGGAAAAGGAAGCTTGAGGGCAGACGGAGCGTTAGGTTGATTCTGCAAAAGTCCTTAAGAACCGACGGTTGCCGGTGAACGTGGATAACAGCTCTTCCAACGGTTCTGAGCGCACCGGTCGGGTTGCACCGGTGGTGCTCACCATTCTGGATGGTTGGGGCTANAGAGAGTCCCAGGAGCACAACGCCATCCGTCAGGGCGATACGCCGGTGATGGATGCCCTGTGGCATGCCTACCCCCACACGCTGATCGAAGCCAGTGGTGCCCATGTCGGGTTGCCGGATCAGCAGATGGGCAACTCGGAGGTCGGCCACCTCACCATCGGGGCCGGTCGGATTATTCGTCAGGANCTGGTGCGCATCAGCGACACGGTGCGCCGGCAACAACTCGGCNATGCNCCTGCTTTAGAGAATCTGGCGAAGCGCCTCAAGCAAAACGGGGGCACGCTTCATCTGCTTGGCCTTTGTTCCGATGGCGGCGTGCATAGCCACGTCACCCANCTGTGCGGCCTGCTCCAGTGGGCTGCGGAGATGGGCCTTGAAAAGGTGGCTGTTCACGCCATCACAGACGGCCGCGATACCCCGACCCANAGTGCNCCGGGCTACATCGACACCGTCTTGGCTGCGATCAAAAGCAGCGGTGTCGGCGTGCTCGCCAGCCTGTGTGGTCGCTATTGGGCCATGGACCGTGACCAGCGCTGGGAACGCACCGGTAAAGCCCATCGCCTGTACGTGGACCCGGATTATCCGGTGGNTGANCGCACACCAGATCAAGTGCTANCAGCCAGCTACGGCGACGGTGTGACGGATGAATTCCTCGAACCGGTGCGGCTGCACAACGTGGTGATGGAGGAGGGCGACAGTGTTCTGATGTTCAACTTCCGGCCAGACCGGGCCCGCCAGATCGTTCAGACCCTGTGCTTGAACGACTTTGATGCATTTGAGCGCTCCCACGTACCGCAGCTGGATGTCGTCACCTTCACCCAAGTGGAGCAGAACCTCCCGGTAGACGTGGCCTTCCCACCAGAACCTCTCGACAACCTGCTCGGACAGGTGGTGGCCAAGGCAGGGCTCAAGCAATACAGAACGGCGGAAACCGAAAAATATCCGCACGTCACCTACTTCATGAACGGGGGGATTGAGCAACCACTCTCAGGCGAGGAACGCTTTCTGGTGCCCTCACCCCGGGTGGCCACCTACGACCTTTCACCCNCCATGTCAGCCGAACAGCTGACGGATAGCTGCATTGCCGCGATCAACAAAGGNGTCTATTCCCTCATCGTGATCAATTACGCCAATCCAGACATGGTGGGCCACACAGGNGTGATGGATGCGGCACAAGAGGCCATCAAAACGGTTGATCACTGCATNGGGCGCCTGCTCGACGCGGTTGGTCGCGAAGGGGGAACCATGCTGATTACCGCAGATCACGGCAATGCCGAACTGATGCAGGGGCCCGATGGACAGGCGTGGACTGCTCACACAACCAACCCTGTGCCTGCCATCTTGATTGAGGGTGAACGACGNAAATTACCGGGTCACGGCAATGGAATTTCACTTCGCGATAATGGNGGACTNGCNGATGTTGCACCGACCCTGCTGCAGATNCTGAATTTGCCTCAACCAGAAGCGATGACGGGAACCAGCCTGATCGCTCCAATCAGCAGCNTTGATCCATCTCCCCTTTCCACTCGTCTTCCTCTCTCCGTCTGATGCTTACAACCGTTCTTTCTTGGACATGGATTGGCACCGGTGTGTTGCTGATCATTCTTGTGCTGCTGCACAGCCCGAAAGGCGATGGNATGGGTGGCCTGGCAGCGAGTGGAAGCTCCATGTTCAGCAGTGCCAGCAGCGCAGAAGCCACACTGAACCGATTCACATGGACATGCCTCGCCCTGTTTTTATCGCTGGCAGTGATCCTCAGCGGGGGCTGGCTNAGTTAAGCCAACNNACAAGCTGATTAAGTGCTNACGATTTCAGCCCGTGCAGCNTCCATNCATGCATTTTCGGAGAGTCGATTNAANCGCTCNATCTCTTTGAGATTNCTGGANTTAGCAGNTTCNGNNGCGAGATCCACAATCTGCTCCGACGTCAAGATCGTTGCACCATCAGCCGGCTTGAAATAAGCNGAATCAACGTTCATCAACTTGCAATAGTCGTTGTTTCCACTGAAACTACGGCAATCCAAATGCCCCAGCAAACGGTTCTGAAGATCCAGCGGGAAGATCGTTTCAGAGTCAGCAAGATCTCCACACGTTTCACTTANTCGTTTGCAAACTCGAAACAACCAGCGATTGCCTTCATGTGGGCCCGGGAAACACGTTTGCTGCGCAGGNCGGAGAGCACTCATGTGGCTTGAAAGACCATGAATCAGGGTGGGATGAAACGAAAGATTTTTACGAACATCAAACGATTTCAAATCATCACTCACAACATGGAGGCCTGAGGATTGCAAAAAATGAGGCAGCAACGAAAAAGGACGTTCGCGTGTTGGAATATGAGCACTCACAACATCCACTGAAGCACCGAGATGCCTTACACCCGCTAAGAGTCGACGATAGTTCGACAACCAGCTTCTGTCCTGGCCAGCCATCGACATCACAAGAAGACTGCGTTCCAATGCTGAGAAACATCGCCATGAAACGCCAACCTCCCGCAATGCCTTGCAATCGGCACGTAACATTTTCGAATCACGAAAATGCCACTGGGCAAATGCTGAAACATGATAACTGGATTGCAATCGTGTATATCCACTAATCACCACCCGATCAAAGCCAAAGCGATCCAAAGCACGCTCAGCAATCGCAGCCACCAAAGCAGGACGATTGCCCAGCATTTCGTGACTGACAACAACCTGATCGGAACGTTGCGCCGCCAGGATGCGATCAATGTAAGAGAAAGCATCCTCTTTTTTCTTCGACAAGCCAAGATCAGCCGCCCTCAATTGGGCTGGATTCAGAAAACAGAAATCCAGAACATCACCGACTGCATCGCGTAGCAACCGCAATGACGCCTGCAAAGACGACGATGCACATTTCTGAGCTCCAATATGGATGACCAAAACCCTCGACATCCCATCAACCCGGCCGACAACCCAGCATACAAGAAAGTAATCAACAAAAAAATGCCACCTGAGCCTTGGAAGGGAAGTTGAGCCAGAAAAGCAAGCAGGGAAGCTCGAAAATCACGATGCTAAAGTAAGACACTCAAAAGTGATAACCATGGCAAGAAAAAAGCTATTTCTACATATCGGCCATGGAAAAACCGGTACAACCGCTGTTCAATCGGCCCTCGCCATCGCATCAGCCGACTTAAACAGCCAAGGAATTTACTACCCAATTGACAAGAATGAGCGACAGAAAGCAGCANACTTCGCAATCACATCTGGGAACTGNAAACACAATCCGGAGCAAAAACTTAGCGAGCAATGCCTTGAATTAGNACANTCGATNCCACCATCAAAGTCGCTAGCACTGAGCTCAGAATCTCTGTTCTGGCACATTCAAGANATGATNGAGTGCAAAAAAGAGTGGGAAGATCATCTTGAAATTCATGTCATCCTTGCCGTGAGNGAGCTGGAAGAAATGCTGTCCTCCGAATATCAACAACGCGTCAAACGCCACGGCGAAAAAAGACCCTTNGAGCAATTCCTGAGNAGNCGCCAATTCATCTCATCNCACCATCGAAAAGCAGCNGAAGTTCTNCANNCAATCAACAAGCATAAGATCAGCAATACGGTGATCAATTACTCAAATCANAAGAGGGATATATCACAGCTTATTTTCCANATCATGGGCGTTGAAAGCATATACCCTTGCCAACAGATTGACGACTTGGTGATCAACAGAAGCCTGAGCCAAAAAGAACTCCAATACCTCACGATGATCAACAGTCTTTACTACGACCAATTTCCGTGGATCAGCGCAAGACTGTCAGACGCCCTCGCACAACAGCTACCGAATGTGGAGTCTCAAAAGTGCAGAATCTCGAGCGCAAGCCGCCGAAAGCTGTATGAAAAAAATAACGACTACCTACAAGCGATCAATCAGCATCTAGAGGAAGCAAATGAACAACTACCGGATTTGCATACCACCAACTTCTCTAAAGAAAGCCCGAATGATCCAAAGAGGAATCAAAAAATACGCACAGAAGAAGACCTTTCAACTGAACTGATCAGCAGAACACTCTTGGAAGCACTACGCAGTGAACCTGCCAAGAAAAAACTATCCAACGAAACAGTCGATGAACTGATCAAGATCAGTCAATCAGACACCATCACCCCGAATACACAAGTTGAATTGCTGGAAGTAGCCAAACTCAACCGTCCCCAGGGACAACGACTCAGCCAGCTGCTCGAGCGTGCGCGCATCAGGAATCAGCAACTTTGAACGACGTCGACTGACAAAGATCGGTGATCCATTCGAGAGCCTGATCAGCATTGATCTCCTCAGAGACATCGACATCACCATCAACAAAGCCTGGACCAAGCAGTTCAGCGAGTTGTCGGTTGGAATCACTCAACTGATTCTCAATCAGTGACAACTCAAACTGGGTCAATCTGAACTTACCTGACTCAGCAAAATCGGATTTCAATTTGAAGTGATTCGGGTTCAGCGTCTTGTTGCGGTCGAAGGCAGGCCAACGACGATTGATCTGATTCTGCAAACGCACCCAAGCATTGCTCTTTGATTCCTGTGTTTGCTGATAAGTGATGTCAGCCAACTGTTTAACGCCACAGAACTCATCCAAAAGAAAGCCAACCGGCCCAGCTTGATGACGGCAAGCATGCCTGAAGGGAACAAGCTTGAGCTGTTGATCAAAGACCGCCAAAAGATTCGTAAGCTCACGGAGGCCATCGGGAATTGTTATTTTCTTCATGGGTCGGGGAGAGGCCAATGGACCAAAACCAATCAGCTCGAGGTGTTGTCCCCCACGGATCAACTGCTGCGCAATTGAATGGGCGTAATCCAGTGGTGAGCGAACCAGTGCTAACGGTTGAATCTCAAACTGACGAGACTCAATGCGATCGATCAACTTCTTCAAGGCAACCGGCCGGAGAAGCGATAATCCTTCTCCGCTCAGGATAAGAGACAAATCAGTATCTAATGCAGCATCCAACTGTCGTTCATAATCACAAACAGCCTGATCGAGGTTAGAAACTTTCCAACGTTTATTAATATGATATGCAGAAGGATCTTGATCATACAAGCAACGAAGTGGAACCGAATGATTATTAATCTTAAGACGCTTTGGCTTGGAATATTGACATTGAAAAATTGGATAATGAAGCTGGTTGGCCTTGAGGAGTTTGGGATTAGCTGCACAGGTTTGCTGAAAGGATGAAGATGCTGTTTTATGCAGACCGAGATGGAGGAAGCAGACCTTCACGCTGACAACATTCAATTCCACAACTTTAAGCGATGATCGAGAATCGATGAAGAGATCGACCCACAACCGCTAAAGTCACGCAAGTGACAATGTGGCGCCATGTCAATGAACTTTTATTTCTTACCCTCGCGGCGTTGCCTGGTGCTTTGGTCTCAGAAATGCGCATGCACGGCACTGTCGCGTTGGATCAAACACTGCTTCGATGAAGCAGAAGATTGCCCAAAAGGAACTTCAGCACGAACATATATTGCCGACAAAGGATTTAATTTCAGTGATTTACAAAATTTGAAGGCATTCCTAAGCGGGGATAAACCAACTGCGAAAACAATGATCGTGTCTTATCGCGATCCTGCCAGCAGAATTACGAGCAGCTTTGTGAATAAATTTCATGTTTACGAGAATCGTACAATATTTGATGGAGGGAAAAAGATGCAGGGTTTTTCGCGTCAATTCGCCAAGGATTTAAAGCAAGAGCTGCAGTCAGCAAAGCATTTGAAACAGAAAATGGGCGACTTCTCCCTTCGAGATATGATTATTTACCTCCATCAGAAACGGAGCGAACTCCACACAATCAATGATCATTTTACACCTCAGATTGATCAGCAAGATCATTTAGACATCATCAAGGCAGCCTGCCAAGATAAGGCAACATCTATCTTTCCGCTTCGCGTTGAAAAGCTCAGCCAAGATCTCAAAAAAATCAATAGGCATATTCATCAAAAGTTCGTGCCCCGACACCTCAACAATACCGAATTGCCCGGGCCTGAATGGAGCTTAAGTGAATCGGCCGATTTAGTCGCATCCCCAATCTCAAGTTTATTTGAAAACAAGATCATTCCCAAAGCAGGTGCGCTGCGCAACTACCTGGAGCAAGATGCAGATTTCAAGAAACAGTACATGGATCTTTTTCAGCATGATTATTCACTGCTCAACCTCATGGAAAGCCTCAGGCCAGAATCAACGTAGCCATCATTGACGATCAAAACCACACGGGATCAACAACAATGAAACACTGCTATCTACACCTTGGCTTCCACAAAACAGGCACAACGTCATTCCAGCTAACGGCACGAAAAAACTCCAATCTTCTGGAAGAGCAAGGGATTATATTGCCGCAATTCCACGGAAAGAACAACAAGATATCCGCCAACCACAGCGGCCAGATTCGTAAACTATTTCATGCGAAAACGAGGAACTTATCAAGCCAGGAGAGCATCAGCCAATATCAAAAAGAATTCTCAAAGCTTCTGAAAGAAGATCGGCATATCCTGATCAGTGGGGAGGGCATCTCTACGTTGCCCAAAAAATCAATTGAATCACTTGTTGATGAAATTGCAAAGCATGGGTTTATGGTTAAACCATTTGCGCTTGTTCGCTCTCCCTACGCATATCTCAACTCAGCACTACAACAAACCATTAAGAATGGGCAGCATCACGAGTTGATTCAATTTAGCAGGCAGTGTTTAGCTGCGGATGAAATCACAAGCAAAGTGCCAAACACCTTAAAATCAATTCAAACATTAAGACAGATATTTGGCGCAACCATTGAATTTTATCCTTTCCAACAAGCCTTGAATGATCCAAACGGGCCTGTTGCTTTCATTCTGCAAGACATCCTCAAACTCGAGAACACCAGTTCATTTGCGATCAACAGTGCGAATGAATCTCAGAGCAACATCAGCACTCGTGTTACAAATCTGCTGAACGCAAACGTGGATCAACCAAAAGACGATGCCATTCCCAAGGCGACCACGAAGGCACTGGAGAAAAAATATGGGAAAGAAAAATTTCTACTAACCGAAGTTGAGTTTCAATTAATTGAAAGCAAATTCATTGAAATCAAAAATGGAATGCTAAAGTGCTTGGGCCCACAGTTTGTGGATGAATCCGTGCAGTTTTCAAAGCAATTTACGGCAGTTGAGATCGATAAGATTCTAGGAATGGTCTCCAAAGCTCACCACTCTCTCTCAACGATCAAGTGATCTGATGAAGAAATGCATTCTGCACCTGGGTTTTCATAAAACCGGATCAACAACATTTCAACAAACATGTGGCGCTTCAAGAGAAATCCTCAACCAGAATGGATTTTTCTACCCAAAATTCTCGTATCCAGCCGAAAAAGGTAATCTCTGGAATCATTCTGGCCCTCTTAAAATGATCTACAAGAGAGGCCACGCAGAAATTCCGTCGAAATCAATTCAAAAAAGAGAGCGGGGGAAAATTCTCCATACGAATCAAACACGTCTTCTCAAAGCGCTGAAATCGGATCAAGATCTATTGCTGAGTGGAGAGGGTTTATCCTGTTTTTCAAAACTAGAGCTCGAACGGTTCGTCGCTGATCTCAAATCGTATGGCTTTGCAGTGGAGGCATTTGCTCTTGTGCGTCCACCTTATTCATTCTGCTGTTCGGCCATCCAGGAAACATTCAAATCCGGTAGTTTCAATCCCTTGATCGGATTGGCACAACATCGAGCGCCATCCATCGTAAGAAATACAAGCCTCAAAAACAGAAACAGACAGATCAAAACACTACAACAGGTTTTGGGCCAACAGATCAGCTTTTATCCCTTCAGCAAAGCCATTGCCCATCCTCAAGGAGTTGTGGGCTTTTGTCTTGATTGCATTGGCATCAAGATCAAGCCCGAAACAATGATCGATCCAGCCAGGATCCACAACACCTCACTGAGCAATATCCAAGCTCGAGTGATCAATCAGATTAATCAGATCGTTGCAGACGATCCAAACGGAAAGCATTGCGGCAAACTACAACACCGCTTGATTCAACAAGCCACAGCCCAGCTGGATTCAAATCCTTTCCGACTGACCAAAGAAGAATTTGGATTGGTGGAAGCCGAATACAATCAAGTCAAAACCGAATTAGCAACGTTACTCGATGACACTTTTATCGAAGAAACACTAGCTTTTTCTTCCTCAGAGATTGATCAAACCGCTGTGATTCAAGGGCTTGCCCAAACAGCTGCTGTTCTTGCCATCCAATCACGACGAGATGAATCATCCCAAACATAATCACCACTCAACCCAGACCCATAGCCAAAATTTTTATTGATTTGGATTCTTTGGCTCCTGCAAGCCCAACTGAACAAATGCCAAGGCGCGTTGCACACGCTCAATTTCATAGTCAGCCTTCACCTTCTGCTGTTCCAAAATCTCGACCCGTTTCAGCAGGTCTTCTAACAGTTTGTTTTGGAGTGACTCCACCTGCACCTGTCTTTTTTTGGTGTCCGGTGCGGTTGGGATAGGAGCAGAGTGGTCCAGCAGCTGCCCCTGAGTCTCCAAATACAGCTCTGCTAATCGTTCAAGCACTTTGGTGTAAGGACGACCTTGCTTCTTACAAAGATCACGAAAACGATTCAGAGTTTCGGGGCTGAAATTTGCAGCAAATGCACCCGGACGTGGCACTGATGAGAACACCTCTTGCCAGGACTCTACCAATCACCTTTTCCAGTGCTGAATGCAATTGCACGAACAATTCAAAGCATCAAGAACTTGGTGACCCACCATGTTCAATCCGGAGCCAGCGATACACACCTAGATTCATCTAGGCACTCCATGCAATCGTGCGTGTTCACGGGGATGAAGGATTGGTTCCTCATGCTCCCCAGCAGCTTCAGGCATCAAAAAAGGGGCACAACTGTGCCCCAAGTCGGTTGCCACAACACCGATGATCCAATCGGGAGGGCGCTAACCCTCCCGAGCTTTCATCAGTAGTCGAAGTCGCCGCCGCCCATGCCGCCGCCGGCAGGAGCTGCATCCTTCTTCTCNGGCAGATCAGCCACGATGCACTCGGTGGTCAGCACCATGCCAGCGATGGACGCGGCATTTTGCAGGCCAGAGCGGGTCACCTTGGCGGGATCGACGATGCCGGCAGCCAGCATGTCGACGTAATCGCCGGAGGCAGCGTTGTAGCCCTCGTTGATCGAGCGAGACTTCACGTTCTCAGCCACAACAGCGCCGTTGGCACCTGCGTTTTCAGCGATGCGCATCAGCGGTGCGGTGAGAGCCGCAGCCACGATGTTGGCGCCGAGCAGTTCTTCACCAGACAGGTTGCCGTTGGCCCACTCCTCAAGAGCAGGAGCCAGGTGAGCCAGGGTGGTGCCACCACCAGGAACGATGCCTTCTTCAACGGCCGCTTTGGTGGCGTTGATGGCGTCCTCGAGGCGAAGTTTCTTGTCCTTCATCTCGGTTTCGGTGGCCGCACCCACCTTCACCACAGCCACGCCACCGGCCAGCTTGGCCAGACGCTCCTGCAGCTTCTCCTTGTCGTAGGTCGAGTCGGTCTCGTCCATCTGACGCTTGATCTGCTCGCAGCGATCGCCCACNGCTGCCTCNTTGCCCTCGGCAACGATGGTGGTGGTGTCTTTGTTGATGGTGACGCGGCGGGCCGTGCCCAGCATCTCNAGCTTGGCGTTCTCCAGCTTGAGACCAGCGTCTTCCGTGATCAGCTGACCGTTNGTGAGCACAGCCATGTCTTCGAGCATGGCTTTGCGGCGGTCACCGAAACCAGGAGCCTTGACGGCCGTCACCTTGATCACGCCACGCATGCTGTTCACCACGAGGGTGGCCAGGGCTTCCTTCTCGATGTCCTCAGCGATGATCAGCAGAGGCTTGCCGGTGCGGGCGATCTGCTCGAGCACAGGAACCAGATCCTGNACCAGGCCGATCTTCTTGTCGGTGAGCAGGATGTAGGGCTCGTCNAGGACGGCCTCCATCCGCTCGGCATCGGTGGCGAAGTAAGGGGAGATGTAGCCCTTGTCGAAGCGCATGCCCTCGGTGACCTCGAGCTCGGTCTCCATCGACTTGCCCTCTTCCAGGGANATNACGCCTTCCTTGCCAACCTTGTCCATGGCATCGGCGATCATCTGGCCGACTTCTTGGTCGTTGCCGGCGGAGATGGTGCCCACCTGNGCGATGGCATTGCTGTCGGCGATCGGCTTGGCCTGCTCCTTGATCTTGCTGACCAGGAAGTCGGAAGCCTTGTCGATGCCCTTCTTCAGGGTGATCGCGTTGGCACCNGCNGCCACGTTGCGCAGACCGGCCTTCACCATGGCGTGGGCCAGAACGGTGGCGGTGGTGGTGCCGTCGCCGGCGGCATCGTTGGTTTTGGACGCGGCCTGACGGATCAGGGCAACGCCGGTGTTCTCGATGTGATCCTCGAGTTCGATCTCCTTGGCGATGGTGACGCCGTCATTGATGATCTGAGGAGCGCCGAACTTCTTNTCCAGCACCACGTTGCGGCCCTTGGGTCCAAGGGTCACGGCAACGGATTCAGCCAGGATGTCGATGCCTTTTTCGAGAGCGCGGCGGGCGTTCTCGTTGTAAATGATGCGCTTTGCCATGGAAGGCGGTTCCTAATCAGGTAGTGGGTTGGTTCAATCGCTGAGCCGAGGCTCAAACAAGGCGAGCGTCAGTTGACGATGGCCAGGATGTCTTTCTCAGACAGCAGCACGTACTCATCAGTGCCGAGCTTGATGTCGGTGCCGGCGTACTTGCTGTACAGAACTTTGTCGCCCACGCCGACCTCAGGAGCCTGACGGCTGCCGTCGTCGTTGTGCTTGCCGGGGCCCACCTGGACCACNTCACCCACCTGGGGCTTCTCCTTGGCCGTGTCGGGCAGAAGGATGCCNCCGGCGGTCTTCTCTTCGGATTCAGAAACCTTGACGAAGACGCGGTCGCCGAGAGGCTTAACAGTCGAGACGCTGAGGGAAACAGCAGCCATGGGTTCTTGCAGGGACAGGGACAGGGCGCAATGCGCCACGCATCGACGCGAGTTGGCACTCGATGCCGATGAGTGCCAACGTATTCAATCCTNCGCCCCCTTTTCCACTGCTCAGCTGTGCGGTTGACCGAACCGGTTGAAGCTGAAGGCGACGGTGGTATGGTTGCGCCGCTCTGAATGGGCCNGAGCGCGCTGCGCCTGATCCCGCAACTCTCCTTCTTATGGTCGCTTCTGCTCCTGCATCCGCTGGCACCAAAGGTGTGATCCGCCAGGTGATCGGCCCGGTTCTGGACGTGGAATTTCCCGCCGGGAAACTGCCCAAGATCTACAACGCTCTGCGCATCGAAGCGAAGAACCCCGCTGGTGATGACGTNGCCCTGACAGCTGAAGTTCAACAGCTGCTGGGTGACCACCGNGTTCGCGCGGTGGCNATGAGCGGCACCGACGGCATTGTTCGCGGCATGGAAGCCGTTGACACTGGCGCACCGATCTCAGTCCCCGTNGGCGAAGCCACCCTCGGCCGNATCTTCAANGTGCTGGGTGAGCCCGTTGACGAACAGGGCCCGGTGAACAACACCGCAACGGCTCCGATCCACCGCGACGCNCCGAACCTCACCGAGCTTGAGACCAAGCCCAAGGTGTTCGAGACCGGCATCAAGGTGATCGACCTCCTCGCTCCCTACCGTCAGGGCGGAAAAGTGGGTCTGTTCGGTGGCGCCGGTGTGGGCAAGACCGTGCTGATTCAGGAGCTGATCAACAACATCGCCAAAGAGCACGGCGGCGTGTCTGTGTTTGGTGGTGTGGGTGAACGCACCCGTGAGGGCAACGACCTCTACGAAGAATTCAAGGAGTCGGGCGTGATCAACGCCGACGACCTCTCCAAGTCGAAGGTGGCCCTCTGCTACGGCCAGATGAACGAGCCCCCCGGCGCCCGCATGCGCGTGGGTCTCTCGGCTCTCACCATGGCTGAGCACTTCCG
>NZHI01000027.1 GCA_002691345.1 Synechococcus sp. MED650
TCGCATCTTGTAGTCCTGTTACGCGTGCTGTCAGTAACCGTTTGATTGGCCTGTACAATTTTTACTCACATGACAACATAACGATTAATACCTGCGATAATCCCTTTGAAGGTCGTTCTGAATTATCGTTAGAAGAGCAGAGAAACTTTGATCAAGCTTATTTGCAGATTGTACAAAAAAATAGTGGTCTTCCTTGGAAGGTCTTCTATGGTGAAGATGTTCAATGGCCCTTGCGCGGCTAGCTCTTTGTGTGTGTTATTCGATCTAGTAATCACCTGATGAGAAATTAATATGTTTGAGTCGCGGTCTAATCTGATGTTGTTGGTATGTATTGCTTTGAAATGTAGGACCAATGATACTCGGCACTGATTAGTTTTAACTCGAGCTTTTTTGAAGTCTTTTGGACCGTAAGGCCGTTCGGATGGAACCTTTGCTCGACTTGATTGATTGACGCACTTTTGGAGCTAATTCATGCACATTCTCCGGCTTTTCCTTATCCGTACTTTTGCCGTATAGCGTTTTGGATTTGGCGATTTTGCAGCGTTAAGGAAGTAGGTCACACTGTGTGATGAGTCACTGTTCTGATCAGTGGCAGTTGTTCTTGCTTTGTGATGCATCCTGTTGACTGGCTGCTTCTCGTGGCCTACCTCATTCTCACTCTGGTGCTTGGCCTTTGGCTGGCCCGTCGCAACAGTGGAGAAGCCGATTACTTCGTTGCTGGTCGACGCCTGAACGGTTGGTTGGCTGGTGCCTCCATGGCAGCCACGACCTTCTCGATTGATACGCCGCTCTACGTTGCAGGGCTGGTGGGCAGTCGTGGCCTGGCCGGCAACTGGGAATGGTGGAGTTTCGGTCTGGCCCATGTCGCCATGGCTGTTGTGTTCGCACCGTTGTGGCGTCGCACTGGTGTCCTCACCGATGCTGCATTCACGGAGTTGCGCTACGGGGGGACTTCCGCGGCCTGGTTGCGCGGGATCAAGGCCTTTCTGCTGGCACTTCCCGTGAATTGCATCGGGATTGGCTACGCCTTCTTGGCCCTGCGCAAGGTGGTGGAGGCTCTTGGCATCGTCTCCGGCCAGCCGGCCGCCCTTGGGATCACCGACACGCTCTGGCTGCTGATCGTTGTGGCTGTGTTGGTGGTCAGCTACACAGTTGCCGGGGGGCTTTGGGCTGTCGTCGTCACCGATCTCGTGCAGCTTGTTTTAGCTCTGGCGGGTGCTCTGGCTGTCGCGATCGCCGCCCTGCAAGCTTCCGGCGGAATGGACGCGCTGCTCGGGCAACTCGCCGCGCTTGATCGGCCTGAGTTGCTCTCGCTTGTTCCCTGGAGCTGGGATGAGGGTGGATTTCACTGGCTCGAGGGCAGTGGCATCAGCATCCCGATGTTCACGGCCTATATCGCCGTGCAGTGGTGGAGTTTCCGCCGCAGTGATGGCGGTGGTGAGTTCATCCAGCGGATGCTCGCTACCCGTGATGAGGGGCAGGCGACGCTGGCGGGATGGGTGTTTTTGGTTGTGAACTACCTGTTGCGCAGCTGGTTGTGGGTGGTTGTGGCCCTTGCTGCTCTGGTCTTGCTACCGGCAGGGGCTGACCTCGAACTGGGTTATCCCGCGCTGGCGGTGCAATTGCTGCCCCCTGTGGCGCTGGGTCTGGTGGTGATCTCTCTTGTGGCTGCCTTCATGAGCACCGTCAGCACCTCCGTGAACTGGGGAGCCAGTTACCTCACCCATGACCTCTATCAACGCTTCATCCGTCCTGCGGCCAACCCACGGGAGTTGCTGCTCGTCGGTCAGCTCACCACGGTGCTGCTTTTGGTGCTCGGCGTGATCACCGCGNTGATCAGCGACAGCATNGGNACGGTGTTNCGNCTNGTGATTGCGATCGGNTCNGGTCCNGGNGTGGTGTTGGTGCTGCGTTGGTTCTGGTGGCGCGTCAATGCGGCGGCNGAGCTGTCCGCCATGCTCTGCGGCTTCGTGGTNGGTCTGTTGACCTCGGTTCTTCCCGTCGTTCGTATTGATGACTACGGCATTCGCCTGGCTGTGATCACNGGCGTNTCCGGATTGGTGTGGNTGGTGGTGATGTTGAAGACGCCGCCGGAGTCGGACGCTGTTCTCGAAACCTTCGTGCGCACGGTTCGCCCCCCTGGCCCAGGGTGGTCTTCTCTGCGACACCGCTTCGGNGTGACNCCCTTGGAAACTCTCCCGGCAATNACNCGNCGCTTTGTTTTGGCCTGTGGGGTGCTGTTCGGTGGGCTATTCGGCACCGGCGGCTTTCTGCTCCATCAGCAGCTCACCGGCTGGGCTGGGCTTGGCGTGTTTGCTGGCTCCGTGTTGCTGCTTCGACGGCGGTCAGAGCCCCGTCCGGCATGAGCAGAATGGTTTCTCTCGTGCCAGATGCAGTGTCGTTCTTTCGATCCACGGTTCTTCCCGCCCTGATCGTTCTCTTGTTCGCTCTGGCGTTGGTGGCCGTTAGCGCNCGGATCTGGTTGCCTGGCGACATGCTGGCGCCNGCTCCAGTGGGCTGAAGCAGAAACAACTCCCGTAGCATCTCCCCCATGACTGACGATCGCAGCCAACAGCGGGATCAGGGCCTTTCCAGCCTGTCTGTGGATCCCGATCTGCTTGCTCAGGAACTGGCGGCTGAAGAGGATCTTGATCCGCTTGATGCGATCCAACCCGACGATGCAACTGTCGATGCCTCGCTTGATGCCGCGNGAGCCTGCGATGAGGGCCTGATCTGGCTGCAGGGGGGNCANGGCGAACGNCTTCAGGCTTTGCGGGTGTTTTGTGAACACCGCGACCCACGGGCCGTTCCCTTGTTGCTCCCCTTGTTGAAATGCAGCTGTCCGGTTGAGCGGATGAGTGCTGTTTATGCGTTGGGGCGCAATCCATCCGCCCCAGCTGTGGAACCGCTGCTGCAGTTGCTGGAGGGTGATTCCAATGCCTTTGTGCGCAAGGCGACGGCTTGGAGTCTGGGCAATTTCCCGGATGCACCCGTTCTCAATCCACTGATTCGTGCTTTGCANACNGATGTGGCGGCTGTTCGGCTGTGGTGCCCNGGATCGCTNGCTGAAGCCGGAAGCCGCTCAGCGGCCAAAGCTGATCCGGCAGCTTCCCAGTTGCTGACCAGTCTCCGCATCGACAGTGAGCCCGTGGTTCGCAGCAACTGCATCTGGGCCCTGGGCCGATTGGTGGATCAACTGGTTGAGCTGCGCCAGCAGGAGGTGGTGGAAGCCCTGGTGNATTCNNTGTTGCACGATGGCGAGATTTCGGTTCGAGATGAGGCCAGAACGGCCTTGGAGCAACTGGAAGATCCTGCGGTTCTCGACCGTCTGCAAACCCTGGTCAACGATGGGTTCATCTTGTAACAACACCATCAACGCTTCAGTGGTGATCCCACTAGATTGCGCATCTCAACACCACTTTTGTATGCCCCAGCGAACGGTCCGATTCATCATCCGCCCGGATGGTCGGGTGGTGGAGCGGGTCGAAGGGGTTGCAGGAGATGCGTGTCAGCAGCTCACCGAAAACGTCGAAGCTGCTCTTGGAACGGTTGAACACCAGGAATCCACATCCGAGGCATTTCTGCAGCCTGAGATCCAGTCCTTGTCTCTCCCCGCTCAACTGAACTGATGTCGCACTTCAGCACCGTTAAAACCGAACTGCGTCAACTTGAGCCNTTGGTGCAAGCCCTTGAGGATCTCGGTTANAGCCCTGCNGAGGGTGAGCGTCCTGTTCGGGGNTANCGCGGCCAGACAGTAACNGCTGATCTGGCTGTAGCTGTGCAGCAGGGCGGGGATATTGGNTTTCGCTGGAATGAAGNGTCCGGTTCCTACGAACTGGTCACTGATCTTGATCTCTGGAAACAGCCAATCCCTGTNGAACGTTTCCTGGCTCAGCTCACCCAGCGCTACGCCCTCAACACCGTTTTGGCTGCGACAGCTAAGGAGGGTTTTCAAGTGGCTGAGCAGACCCAGTCTCAAGACGGTTCAATCGAGCTTGTCGTTACCCGCTGGGACTCCTGAGCCTGGCNGACCCCTCCCAGGCCTTTACGGCACCTGCCCAGGNACTCGATCCGATCACCGGACGAGAGCCNTTGTTNGGTGGTGAATTACGCGACCAGGCTGTCTGGGTTGATGAAGCTGTGTGCATTGGCTGTCGCTATTGCGCCCATGTCGCCACCAATACCTTCGTNGTGGAGCCAAGGCTTGGTNGATCCAGAGCTATTCGACAGGANGGGGATTCAACAGAACGGATCCAGGAAGCAATCGATACCTGCCCTGTGGACTGCATCCACTGGGTGCCATTCGAATCTCTGGAATCGCTGAAGCAGGANCTCATTCGCCAGAATCTCCAGGCACGGCCCCAGGGGTGATGGCTTCGCTACCGACCCGCCGCTTCGGTCGCACCGAATTGCAAATTCCTCTCCTTTCTCTNGGAGGAATGCGTTTTCAGCAGAGCTGGACGGATCTTCCNGCCNAACAGATCNCGCCAGATGCACAGGCTNTGCTGGAAGCCACCTTGCAACGTGCCGTGGATGAGGGCTTTCATCATGTTGAAACGGCCCGCCACTACGGCAGCTCTGAGCGACAGTTGGGTTGGGCTCTGCCCCGTTCTCCCGATCCACAACGCCTACTGCAAACCAAAGTTCCACCGCGACCGGATGTGGCCGCGTTCGAGCAGGAACTTGAACTCAGTTTTCAGCGGCTGAACTGTGACCGGTTGGATCTTCTCGCTCTGCATGGCATCAACCTGCCGGAGCACCTGGAGCAGATCCTCCGGCCCGGTGGATGCATGGAGGTGGTGCGTCGATATCAGGCTGAGGGACGAATCGGTCATGTGGGCTTTTCCACCCATGGACCCACCGAGCTCATTGCCGAGGCCTGTGAGACCGGTGCCTTCGATTACGTGAATCTGCACTGGTACTACATCCGCCAGAACAATGGCCCGGCTCTGGATGCAGCTCGGCGCCATGACATGGGGGTTTTCATTATCAGTCCGACAGATAAGGGTGGGCATCTCCACAGTCCTTCCGCACGGCTGCTGGAGCTTTGTGCCCCGCTGCATCCGATCGTGTTCAACGATCTGTTTTGCCTCAATGATTCAAGGGTGCACACCATCAGCGTTGGTGCAGCTCGGCCGGAGGATCTCGACCTTCACCTCGAGGCGTTGCAGCGACTCCCTGAAGCGGCGACGTTGATTACACCGGTGGATGAACGACTTCGTGCTGCGGCTGAAGCCGCACTGGGACACGACTGGATGGCCACGTGGTGCGATGGATTGCCGACCTGGGAGGCAACCCCCGGCGGCATCAACCTTCCGGTGTTGCTCTGGCTCCACAACCTTCTGGAGGCCTGGGATCTGGAGAGTTATGCCAAGGCTCGCTACCAGCTTCTCGGCTCCGGCGGCCATTGGTTCGCTGGGGCCAATGCCGATGCGTTGGACGACGGGGTCAGTGTTGATGCGTTGAAGGCTGTTCTGGGGGCCAGCCCCTGGCAAAACAGGATTCCTGACATTCTCTTGAGCCTCAAGCAACGTTTGGCTGGAGAGGCGAAGATGCGCCTCTCCAGCGTGTAAGTGTCGAGGTCAGACACCGAGAGGCTCCCTTCCTGGTGTGCCCACGGCCCGGGGATATGTTTTGGGGCATGGAGCGACGGGCTGCACCCGGAGCATGTGACGGGTCCCACGCTCTCCCGGTAGTTGGCAGCGTTGAACGCTGTGGAGCTCGGCTTTCAGCGTCTTCAACGCACGACCCAGAGAAGCAGCATCCTCTGGCGCCCACTGGCCCCGGTAGATCAGGGCCTGGCCCTGCGTGTTCAAAAGGGGTACGAGATACTCCGCAACCACCGGTGCTGCGGCTACGGCCCGAGCCATGGCGAGGTCGAACTGGCCTCGGAAGTTCCGCCCGTGTGCGGTGATTTCGATGCGCTCTGTGCGGACCGTGACCCGATCGCTCAGCCCCAGGCTCGCGGCCATCGCTTGGACGGCGGCAGTTTTGCGCCCGACGGAATCCAGCAGCATCACCCTGGCCCCCGGCAACGCGATGGCCACCGCTAGGCCTGGGAATCCACCACCGGTGCCGACATCAATGCAATGGCGCGTCTGCTCTGGGACGCGCAGTTCCCCGTCCAGTGGCCAGAGGCTGTCGTACACCTGGCTCACCCAGTAGTCGTCGCCATCCACCAGTCGGGTGAGGTTCACCCGGGAGTTCCACTCCCGCAGCAGCTTTTGCAGCTCGATGAATTGCTGAAGCTGGTCTGGGGATGGCTGCCATCCCAGTGCTTCCCAGAACGCACCATCGGGTGCGGGGCCGGTCATAGCTGGACAAGCAACTTTATTTAGGATGAAGGACCGGCCGTCTTGCGTGCCTGAAAGTCACCACCAGAGGCTTGGCGTTATTCCCGGGGCTGATGCCGAAACGCTGCGGCAGGCTTTTCGCCGCAAAAGCAAAGCCCTGCATCCCGACACCACTGATCTCCCCCCAGAGCAGGCAAGCCTCGCCTTCCAGCAGTTGAAGCACTCCTATGACGTGCTTCTCAAGCAAAGCCAGGTTTCTCCCAGCCCTCAGCCATCTCCTCTGCATCCGGCACGGAGCAACAAACCACCCACAGACGCCTGGCACGGTATCGGCCAGCGACGGCCCCTCTCCGGTGGTGAATGGTTCTCGCTTCTGCTGCTCAGTTCCGCCCTCGTGCTGAGTTTGTGTCTTGGCCTGGGGGTCGCTCTGGCTCAGGGTCGCGATTGGCAGGTGTCACCAACCTGGCTTGCCGATGAGCAGACTCGAAGTGCATCGTTCGAATCGTCATTTGATGTCCGCCCTTCCTCCGGACAGCACCCCGCTGAATCAGCACTCCCTCCGCGCGCTTGAAGCCTGGCTTCAGCAGCTCGGTGCCATGCGCATGGATGAAGATCCCTGCCAGTGGATGTTGACAACACCTGCATGGAACGCCGTTCTTTCGCTGGAAAGGGAGGATTTGAAGGTGGTGTGGCACCCAGGTTCAACGGCAGACATGGTGCAGTGCTCTCTGCCCTATGGGCTCCCGCGAGCTGATGTTGAGGCGGCCATTCAGGCTGGCCCTTGATCGTTCAGTGCCGTTGTTAGAGCTGATCGAGAGCCGCGAGAATCGTGTCGTAGCAGTGATCCAACTGGGGATCAGTGATGCAGAGGGGCGGCAGCAGGTAGACGACCTGACCAAGAGGGCGAAGAAACACGCCGTTGTCCATGGCGATCTGCTTCAGCTTGGGGCCGGCTGGATTGAGGTAGCCGCTGGTTCCATCAACAACGAGATCAAAGGCGGCCACTGTTCCGGTGAGGCGTGGGTGCTGCACCCGGGGATGACGGGAGAGTTCTTCCAGGCGTGGACGATGCCGCGCTTCGAATCCCTCGAAATCTCCGGGATTTCGCTCCAAAAGATCCAGGCTCGTGTTGGCGGCAGCGCATCCCAGCGGGTTGGCGGTGAAGCTGTGACCATGCCAAAGCGTGAGGCATGGGTCATCCCCGACGAAGGCTTCGAACACCGTCTCACTGGCCATGGTCACCCCCATCGGCAGGCAGCCGCCGGTGAGTCCCTTGGACAGGGCCATCAGGTCCGGGCGGATCCCGGCCCGTCGGCTGGCGAACCAATCGCCACATCGTCCGAAGCCAGTTAGCACCTCATCGGCGATCAGCAGAGCGCCGGCTTGGCGGGTTCGAGCCTCAACGGCCTTCAGAAAGTCCGGACGGACCATGGCCATGCCCCCTGCACCCTGAAGAAGCGGCTCCAGAATCACCGCCGCTGTGGGTGTTTCGAGAACAGTCTCAAGAACCTGAAGCGCAGCTGACTCTTTGGCTTCAATCTCTTCGTCGTTCCACCAGGTGGCAGGCCAGGGGACGCGGGCCACAGGAAAGAGCTTGTCTTCGAAGGGTGCGCTGAACAGGTTGCGTTCGCCCACCGCCATCGCACCAAAGGTGTCGCCGTGATAGGCGCCGTCGAAGGCAACGATCTGGTGCCGAGGCTCTCCCCGATTGGTCCACCACTGACAGGCGATTTTGAGGGCCACTTCCACCGCAGTGGATCCGTTGTCGGAAAAGAACAGCCGCTGCAGGCCGCAGAGTCCGCTCAGGCGCACTCCCAGTTGTTCTGCCGGTGAGTGGGTGAAGTCGGCAAAGATCACCTGCTCGAGGCGGGCGGCCTGGTCGCCGATGGCTTTCGCCATCTCGGGATGACCGTGGCCATGGAGCGTCACCCACCAGCTGCTGATGGCATCGATCAGCGGGTCTCCTTGATCGCGGAAGAGCAGCGCACCCTCTCCATGGGTGACCCGTTGCGGCATTGCTGCCCGGGCCATCTGGGTGAACGGAGGCCACAGGTTTGGGTGGCGGGTCGCCGTCATGGCAACGTCTCCAACTCTTGCCATATTGAATTGGCACCGTTCACTCCTGCTGCAGATGGCTGCTCAACGTCTGCGCCGTCAGTCCAAGCGCTTTGTGCCACCGGCCAACAGTGAAGGATCGCGCCAGGACAGGCTGAAGGACCGAAGCCGCGTGTTTGCCGAGGGCGACTGGCCATCGATTCGCAGCGACCTTGAGCTGCGGGGGTGGTCATCACCGCAGCTCGACATCATTCAGGCGGAACTTCGCCAGGGTTGGCCACTCCAGATCGCCGAACGCCACGCCGCGATGAAGTTGGGAACCTGCCCGATCGGTTCAAGATCCTTGGGGTGAGGGCTCAGCGGCACACTCCGCTGTTCTTTTCCGCTTCGGTGGCGATCACGCCGCAGTTCACCCAGCGCACCAGCTGAACTTCCACATCCGTGAACAGCACAAGGATGCCCACGCAGAGTGCAGAAACGGCGACCGTCGCCAACGTTTGCCGAGATTTCATGGGGCGATCTGCTCCAGCACCTGCTGGAATTTAGAGGTGAGATCCTGCTCCCGCCAGCAGTTCGCAAGAGCCTCGGCTGACAGCGGCTCCAAGGGCGGCAGTTGCGCGAGCACCGGCACCTGCCCGAAGTGTTCCAGGGTTCTCGGATTGTCGGCATGGATGGGGCCATTGAGGATGAGCCCCAGCACCTTCAGCTCCCTGGCGCGCATGGCCGCCAGGCTGAGCAGGGTGTGATTGAGGGTGCCAAGGCCACTGCGTGCCACCAGCACGATGGGCAACTGCCAACGCGCCAGCTGGTCGATCTGCAACCAATTCCGTGTCAATGGAACCATCAGACCACCTGCGGTTTCCACAACCAGTGGCCCCTGATGCTTGGGAAGCGTCAGCGTCGATGGATCCAGAACGGTGGCATCACGCTCCGCTGCCCAGTGCGGGGAGACGGGGTGTCGGAAGGCGTAGGCCTCCGGACACATCCGCTCCGGCGGAAGGTTCAGCAGCTGGTGAACGCGTTCCCGGTCTCCACCTCCTTCCAACCCGCTCTGCACCGGTTTCCAGTAGCTGGCGTTGAGTCCCTGCACCAACCAGGCACTGACAACGGTCTTGCCGACATCCGTGTCTGTTCCGCACACCACAACGCGGCAGGTTGTTCGATTCATCGCCGCACCATCAGAACCAACATCCTCCAGGTCAATGCAAAGGCTGATGACGACCTCTCCCGCGGCCAGGCCTTCAACAGTTGCCGCCAGCCTCCCGCCGTTAAGCGGCCGTTATCGGTGATGGAGGCTCCAATCGTCGTCATTGGTTTGAGTAAATCAACCGGTCGTTGTGCCCGCTGGGTGAAGTTCAGGCATTCCTCGCAATCAATCACTCCTGGAGCAATGGCTTTCACCAGCTCCTCCCGTTGAGGCAGCGTGAAGGCGCTACACACTTGGTTGCTCCGGTTTGCAGCCTGGCGCCATTGGGGAAAGCTTCCTGCGATCGGAACAGCCAAGGCGAGCCATCCCTGGTTGGGCAGGGCCGTGATCCAGCGCTGAAGCTCACGAGCTGGATCCGGCAGCCAGTGCAGCGCAAAGCTGGAGGCGAGCAGCTGGGGAGCGGGCGACCAATCCGGCAGACCGTCACTGAGGTCATGTTTCAACGTCCATGCGCCGGGCTGCCGGCTCAACATGGCCTCGCTGCCATCCAGGCGAAGCACTCTCTGCCCTGGATGACAGCTCTCCAGGGCATCCGCCAGGCGTCCGGTTCCACTGCCCAGGTCCACCCAGAGTCCCTTGGGAATGGCTGCGCGTTGACAGAGCTTGGCCAGGCGCCAGGCCATCGCTTGCTGCAGGCGTGCTGCGCCGTCGTAGGCCGATGCCGCTTCACTGAAGCGTTTCAGAACCTGCTGCGAATGGATCATCGGGTTTCGATCCACCCGCTCACAACGGCGAGAACTGCCGGGGTGATCAGGGCGTGGCCCCATGCGGGATCGCGGTGCAGGGTGTGGGGCTGCCGGTCGAGGGCGTCCAGCAGCCCTCGGCAGCTGCTGGGTGGCACAACAGCGTCCTGCTCGCCCTGAACCACCAGCACATCGGCTTGCGTTGGCCACCCCTGCGGCAGAGTTCTGCAGGTTGCCAGAAGCCCTAAATCAGCCTGAAGCCGGTTGCGACCATCGGATGACAGGCCCCTCAGCAGGGGGGAGGCGGGCAGCGCAGACCCTGGAAGCGGCAATGCTGCTTTCTCAAAAAACTGCTCGAGCATGGTGGCTTCCCGGCTGGTTCCAAGGGCGCTGTCCATGCCGCGCAGGCCGGTTGCCACCGCTCGCCCCGCGCGTCCCTTTGGGACAAATTCCGCGAAGCAGCCCAACAGCACCACAGCTGTGGCCTGTTGCAGAACAGGGGCAGGAAGGAGATGCAGGCCCAGGGAGTGGGCGATCACCATCCGTTGCCCATCGGTGTTGCTCCAATTCGGCATCCGGGTCGGCCCGTGGGTGTAGCCGCGTTCTCCGGCCAGCCAGGTCCAACCCAGCGATCCAAACGTGTTTTGCCAGTGGTGCCACTGACCGGCATGACCAGCCCATCCATGCATCGCCAGCACTTGGTTCATGCTGGATTCAGGGCTGTCAGAAGACGCTGCAACGTGCCCTCGGGCAGGTCTCGTCGCAGGACGAGGCGGAGCCTGGCAGTGCCTTCGGGCACCGTTGGGGGACGGATCGCCACGCTCAGTAGCCCTGCCTTTTCTAACGCTGTCTGCTGATCGAGAGCCGCCTGGTCGGTTCCCACGATCAACGGCAGGATCGGTCCGTTCCCAGCTGGCCGGGGCCAGCCCAACTGCTGGAGCGCATCACGCCAGCGTCCAGCCCGCGCCACCAACGTTGGCCCCCAGCTGGGGTTGGTTTGGATCAGCTTCAGGGCTGCCTGGGCACCGGCTACCAGGGGTGGAGCGAGGGCTGTTGTGTAGCGGAATGCGCCACTGCTCTGGAGCAGGTGATCCCCCATGTCAGCGTCACAGGCCAGAAAGGCGCCGCCGCTCCCGAAGGCTTTGCCGAAGGTGCCGCTCACCATGGTGATCGGATGCCTGAGCCCGTAGCTCAGGCCACGGCCCTCAGCACCCAAGACCCCCAGGGCGTGGGCCTCATCAACCATCAATCGTGCCCCATAGCGGCTGCAGAGGCTTGCCATGGCCTCCAGTGGAGGACTGGTTCCTTCCATGCTGAACAAGCTTTCCGTGATCACCAGCGGTGGCACCGTCGGCTGCCCGAGCTGGATCAGGCGCTGCTCCAGATTCTCGAGATCGTTGTGGGCAAAGCGTTGCAACCGCGCTCCGCTGGTGCGAACCCCCACCAGTAGGGAGTGATGGATCAGCCGATCCGCCAGAACCGTGCTGTGGCGATCGCACAGGGCGGAGACGGCGGCGATGTTGGCTTGAAAGCCACTGGGGAAGAGAAGCACTTGGTCGCGTCCCAGCCAGCTGGCCAGGGAGCGTTCCAGTTCCAGATGGCGGGGGCGTGTTCCGCTCACCAGCCTTGAGCCCCCTGCGCCGAGGCCATCGCTCATCAGGGCCGTTTCCGCCGCTGATCGCAGGTTTGGGTGACGGCTCAGACCGAGATAGTCGTTGCTGGCCAGATCGAGCAGGTTGGCTCCCTCTTTGTTTTGCAGGAGCCAGGGCTTCTCCCCCGGCGCCCAGCTTCGTAGCTGCCGCCGACGGGCTGGATCGATGCTTGGGTTGAACCCGCGATTCATGGCTTCAGTTTGGGCCCCCTCCTGATCAAGGATGGCTTCATCGCTGACTCTCGATCGATGACGTTGGAGCGTTTCACGCTGCTCTTTCCGCTCTGGACCCTCAGCGGTGCCGTGATCGCTGTGCTCCATCCACCACTGTTCACCTGGTTTCGCGGACCCCTGATCGCTCTGGGGCTTGGGGTGATCATGCTCGGGATGGGGCTGGGGCTGACCCCCGCAGATTTCGTTCGGGTTGGGCGTCGCCCCCGCCCTTTCGTGATCGGTGTTGTGGCCCAGTTCATGGTGATGCCGGCGCTCGCTGCCGGCATCGCTTCGGTGCTGGATCTCCCCACCCCTTTGGCGGTCGGGCTGATCCTTGTGGGGTGCTGCCCGGGGGGAACAGCCAGCAATGTGGTGGCGTTGATCGGTCGTGGGGATGTCGCTCTATCTGTGGTGATGACCACCACCAGCACGCTTCTGGCGGTGGGGCTCACGCCACGACTGACTGAATTGTTCGCCAGCCAGTACGTGCCTGTGGATGGTTGGGCTCTCTTTTTCACCGTGTTGCAGGTCGTGCTCCTACCGGTCGCCCTCGGTGTGGTTCTCAAGCGTGGGCTGCCGGGCTTCGCTCGCCGCATTGAACCGGTGATGCCTCCGTTGGCGGTGATCGCCATCGTGATGATCGTTTCCAGCATCGTTGGCAGCCAAACAGCCAACCTGCTGCAACAAGGCCCTGTGCTGATCCTGGCCTGCTTGCTGCTTCATGCCGGTGGGTTCCTGCTGGGTTGGCTGATCCCGCGCTTGACCGGGGAAAACAGGGAATCGCAGCGCACAATCAGCATTGAAGTGGGCATGCAGAATTCAGGCCTCGCGGTTGTTTTGGCTCGTAACGGAGGTTTCGCAAGCCCGCTGACAGCTCTTCCCGGAGCGATTTCCGCTGTTGTGCACTGCCTGATTGGAAGTGCGCTCGCAGCGCTGTGGAGGCACGGTGCAGAGAATGGTGCAGAGGATTCGGCTCGAAGTAACCGTTAAGCCTGTGCTTCGGAATGCAGTGCGGCGAGGAGTCTGGCTGCCAACCCCCTGGAGATCCTCCGCTCCACCAAAAGGTCACAAATCCATTCGAATAACGGGGGGGCATCTGTGGTGGATGCCAATCGATTCTCGAGGGCTTTGAGCTGGGAGACCTCCCGACAGCCCCGCAGAGCATCGATCAACGTGTCTTCAGCAGGTCGCGTTCCATGCAGCTGTGCAGTTGTCACGGTCAGGAATCTCTCTTATCTCTGTCATGGCATCGGTCGTGATGGGTTGTCACCCCCTGTGTGGTCTTGTGAGCAAGGAGAGAAACACTCCCTGTTAATTCGTCATTCAAGACGGAATCCCTGATGGGGCCAATATTTCGCGCTGATGGGTTTAGGGGAGGCTTCATCTCGCTGGCCTCCGTAAGATCGATTCATGACAGATCTGACACCGGCCCAGCCTGTTCATGAGCCCGGTGTCGCCTCCCGTGGGGGGCTCGATCCAGCGGTGATTTTTCCGTTCCCCCTCGATGACTTCCAGCTGGAGGCCATCGATGCCTTGAATCAGGGCCATTCCGTTGTGGTGAGTGCGCCGACGGGATCCGGCAAAACCCTGATTGGTGAATACGCCATCTATCGGGCCTTGGCCCATGGCCAGAAGGTTTTTTACACCACGCCGCTCAAGGCCCTGTCCAACCAAAAGTTGCGGGATTTTCGGGATCAATTCGGTGCCGACAATGTCGGCTTGATGACCGGCGACCTCAGCGTGAATCGTGAGGCGTCAATCGTGGTGATGACCACGGAGATCTTCCGCAACATGCTCTACGCAGAGGCGGATGAACGCGATGACCCCCTCGCAGAGGTTGAGGCCGTCGTTCTGGATGAATGCCACTACATGAATGATTCCCAGCGCGGAACGGTCTGGGAGGAGTCGATTATTCACTGCCCCCCCGCGGTTCAGCTGGTGGCGCTCTCCGCCACGGTGGCCAATGCGGGGCAGCTCACCGACTGGATCGAAAAGGTGCATGGGCCTACCACGCTTGTGATGAGTGATTACCGGCCTGTTCCGTTGCAGTTCAGCTTCTGCAGCGCCAAGGGCCTGCATCCGCTGCTGAACGATGCCGGCACTGGTCTCCACCCCAATTGCAAGGTTTGGCGCGCTCCGAAGGGATACAAGCGCAAGGGTCGTTCGGCGAAACCTCCCCAGCCGGAACCCCCACCGATCAGTTTTGTGGTGGCGCAGATGGCCGATCGGGAGATGCTCCCTGCCATCTATTTCATCTTCAGCCGCCGCGGCTGTGACAAAGCCGTTCGCGATCTAGGGGTGCAATGCCTGGTGAGCCGCCCGGAGCAGGCCAGAATCCAAAAGCGGTTGGCGGCCTACACCCAGGCCAATCCNGAAGCGGTGCGGGATGGAATCCATGCCGATGCTCTGCTGCGGGGAATCGCTGCGCATCACGCCGGAGTTCTTCCAGCCTGGAAGGAGCTGATCGAGGAGTTGTTCCAGCAGGGGCTCGTCAAGGTGGTTTTTGCCACGGAGACCCTGGCCGCCGGGATCAACATGCCCGCCCGCAGCACGGTGATCGCCGCTCTTTCGAAGCGCACGGAGCGCGGTCACCGTCCGCTGATGGGCAGTGAGTTCTTGCAGATGGCGGGTCGTGCTGGTCGTCGAGGTCTCGACTCCAAGGGCTACGTGGTCACGGTGCAGAGCCGGTTTGAGGGGGTGCGTGAAGCGGGTCAGCTGGCGACCAGTCCGGCTGACCCGCTGGTGAGCCAGTTCACGCCCAGCTACGGCATGGTGCTGAACCTTCTGCAGCGTCACGACCTCTCGAAGGCTCGGGAACTGGTGGAGCGCAGTTTTGGCCGTTATTTGGCCAGCCTCGATCTCGTGGAGGATGAAGACACCCTGTCGCAGCTGCGGCTTCAGCTCAGTCAGCTGGAAGGGGTTGCCGGGGACGTGCCCTGGGAGGACTTCGAGGATTACGAGAAACTGCGGGGTCGTCTTCGTGAAGAACGTCGGTTGCTGCGCATCCTTCAGCAGCAGGCCGAGGAAACCCTCGCCAACGAACTCACGATGGCGCTGCAGTTCTCCAGCACTGGAACGCTGGTCAGCCTGAAGTCACCCCAACTGCGTGGTCGGGTCACACCGGCGGTGGTGGTCGACAAGGTGGATGGGCCGGGACAGTTCCCTCTTCTTCTCTGTCTGACCGATGAAAACGTTTGGGTGATGCTGCCCTGTCAGGCGGTGGTGAGCATCCATGCCGAGCTCAGTTGTCTTCAGGTGGATGGTGTGCCGTCTCCTGATCTCACCCGTTCGGGGGAACTCCGCCATGGTGACCAGGCCAGCGGCGGACTCGCTCTGGCCGTTGCGCACATGGCCCGACGCCACGACATGGCCACACCGCAGTACGACCTGGCCGGAGAAGTGCTGACCCAGGCCCGTCTGGTTCAGGAGATTGAGCAGGAGCAGGAGCAGCATCCTGCCCACCGCTGGGGAGATCGGAAGCAGCTCAAAAAGCATCGACGCCGCATGGAAGAGCTCGAACAGGAGATCACTGAGCGTCAGCAGTTGCTCCATCAGCGGGCCAACCGCCATTGGGAAACGTTCCTTTCGCTTATGGATATCCTTCAACAGTTCGGATGCCTCGATGATCTAGAGCCCACGGAGATCGGCAGAACCGTGGCAGCTCTGCGGGGGGATAACGAGCTCTGGCTGGGCTTGGCACTGATGAGCGGTCATCTTGATGAGTTGTCGCCACCCGATTTGGCTGCCGTGTTCGAAGCCATCAGCACGGAGGTGAACCGCCCCGATCTCTGGAGTGGATTCCCGCCACCGGCTGCTGCGGAAGAGGCACTGCAGGATCTATCGAGTCTGCGGCGTGATTTGTTGCGGGCTCAAGAACGTGCTGGTGTGGTGGTGCCGGCCTGGTGGGAGCCGGAGTTGATGGGCCTGGTGGAGGCTTGGGCCCGAGGCACCGCATGGAGCGATCTGATCGCCAACACCTCCTTGGATGAGGGTGATGTGGTGCGCATCATGCGGCGCACGGTGGATCTCCTGGCTCAGGTTCCGTATTGCGAAGCCATCAGCGAGCAGCTGCGCACCCATGCCCGTCAGGCTCTGAAGGCGATCAATCGCTTTCCGGTGGCTGAGGCTGAGGATCTGGTTCCTCCCCCGGGTGGCCTGAACCCCGCCACGGAGCGTGCTGCCTGAGCTCAGGCTTCCGGAGTGGCCATGGCTGTTGGATCAACCTGTTGGTCAAAGTCTGCTTCTGAGATGTGCCCGAGCTCCATTGCCGCTTGCTTGAGGGTCAGCCCTCGCTGATGGGCATGCTGGGCAATGGCGCTGGCTTTTTCGTAGCCGAGGCTGGGGGTTAGGGCAGTCACCAGCATCAGAGAACGTTCCACAAAGCGCTGAATCTGCTCCTGATCCGGTTCGAGCCCCTCCACGAGGTTTCGGCGAAAGCTTGANATGGCGTCCTTCAGCATNCGGATCGATTGCAGCAGGTTGAAGCCGATCAGGGGCTTGTAGACNTTCATTTGCAGATGGCCGCCCGCCCCTGCAGCCGCAACGGCGCTATCGAGGCCGATCACCTGGGTACACACCATGGCCATCGCTTCGCACTGGGTGGGGTTGATTTTTCCCGGCATGATCGAGCTACCNGGTTCGTTGGCGGGTAGGCGCAGTTCGCCGAGTCCTGCACGGGGGCCACATCCCAGCAGTCGNATGTCATTGGCGATGCGGAGGAGGGCTACGGCGAGAAGACGAAGCTGCCCCATCGCATGAACGAGTCCGTCATGGCCTGCCATNACGGCAAACAGGTTCTNGGAGGGGCGGAAGTGGAGTGCGGTGTGGCGGCTCAGCTCCTCAGCCACGGCATGGCGAAATCCGGGGGGCGTGTTCAACCCGGTGCCGACGGCGGTACCCCCCANAGGAAGTTCGCTGAGTGGCACGAGGCATCCNNCAAGCCAGATNTGAGATTGCGCCAGTTGATCCCNCCAGGCAGACACTTCATCGCCAAGGCGCAGAGGAACAGCGTCCTGCAGGTGTGTGCGGCCAATTTTGATGATTGGCATCCAAGCCTGGGCCTTGTCATCGAACGCTTTGACAAGGGCCTGCAGTGCTGGCAGNAGCTGATCCTTCAGTTGCTTGGCCGCGGCGATATGAATGGCAGCAGGAAAGACATCGTTGGTGGACTGTGACCGGTTGACGTGGTCGTTTGGGTGAACCGGGCTGTGGCTGCCGAGTGCCGTTCCGGCGGCCTTGGAAGCCAGGTTGCTGATCACCTCATTGACGTTCATGTTGGTCTGGGTGCCGCTGCCTGTCTGCCANACCCGAAGCGGGAATTGGTCGGGGTGCTCTCCAGCGGCGATGGCATCGGCTGCCTGGCAGATCAGCTCTTCCTGGAGGCNNTCCAAGAGGCCATGGCGGGCATTCACCGTGGCGCAGGAACGCTTGATCCAGGCCATTGCTTGGATGATCTCGACTGGGATGCGCTCATCGCTGATCGCAAAGTTNTGAAGCGAACGCTGGGTCTGAGCTCCCCAGAGCGCTTCTGCAGACACTTCNATCTCGCCCAGGCTGTCGCTTTCGATCCTGAACGGCTGGGTCATCGGTTCCTCGGCGCAGTCAGANGTTGCATCGATCATCTGTGATCACGCNCCGCTGCCCGTGCCATCGTTTCGCTTCCACTGTTTCAGCGCGTTCTTCCGGTGAAGGTGCACCGCTCCTCTGGCATCGTCCTCGACCTTCCCGGTGCATCGATGACCCAGCTGCAGGCCTACCTGCTGCAGCCTGGACGTCCCCTGAAGGCACTGCTTAATCGCAAAAAAGTGCAGAAAACAGAGGACGGACGCTTCCTNTATGCGTCCCGCCCTTATGAACTGCTCAATTTTCAGTTACAGCCTGAGGTTGTGTTCCGATGCTCCTGGGATGGTCAGCAGCTCATCATTGATTTTGAGCATTGCAAGATCCATGGACTGGGTCGTTTGGAAAATNTGGTTCAGTTCCGATGCAAGGCGCTGATNCGTCCCGAGCCGGAACGGCTGATCGCTGATGCGNATCTGAGTCTTGANTTGCCCTCGAAAGGNGCTGCGGTGCTNGTTCCAAGGCCTTTGCTCCATCGCACCGGGGNTCTGGCNTTGGANCTNGTGACCACGCGTCTNGACAAGCGTTGCCGAACTGGATTGATCAAAGGAGCGCGGGATTGGATCTCTCGAAACCCTTGTTCTTGATCAAATTTGCAATGGTATTGTTGCAAGGCCGANAGCTTCATTTGCAGTTGTTGCGTGGAACTCAATGGTTTCAGCTAAGCCGTTATTAAAATTTCGAGATTTTTCTGTTCGATGCGATAAATCAAACCCTGACATCTCCTTTCCGACCCCATGGAATTGGGCCCTTGCAGAGGGCAAGAAAATCGCGATCATTACGAATAATTCATTTCTTCGCTACCAATTGATGGCGGCCTTGGCTGATCTCGTTCCTCCTGTATCCGGTGAGTTTTTAGGNCCTTGCGTGATCAGTTGGCCCGTTGGCGGAGAAGGCGGGCTGGATAGCAAGTTACGTGTATCCCATGGTTTTGATTTTCTTTTCAGTATCTANGGCGATTGCCTGTCAGGTTCAAGCGTGAGTAAAGATGAGGTCTGGGATCTGCTTCAACAAATCAATGTTTATCCTGATCAGATCATCAAGGAGCTGACCCGAGAGCAAAAGGATTTTTTCTTTTTATCGATATCTGTTTTGTTTGCTTTCGATCTTTATTTGATTCCTAAAGCTAAATACTTGATGTCNAAGGCTGCCAAGCCGCTTCGCCAGCTTTTGCTGAAGCAGTTGGAAGGAAAATCTCTTCTCGCAATATCGAGCAACAGTAGATTCAGGCGAGAATTCTGTACGGATGGCATGGTTCTTAGCCCTCTTGGTGAGATCCTTTTCGCTGGTAGCCTTGAGGAATCGATTCAATGGTCTGAGGAGAACCTTGAGGCTGTTGATAACTCAGATGCTGAAGATGATCAATTCTCGTTAGACTTNAATTTANNTAATTNAGACTCATCTGATGATCAGAATGATGATTTCTGAGGGCAGCTGNAAATGATTTCTTTCATNGANAATNTGCTGCGGGGNATTCGNCGTCAAATTGCCGTTGTTATGGCGATTGCTGCTTACGATATCAATCGTAAGTCAACGGGAAGTTCAATCGGCTCTTGGGAAGCCATTGTTGGACCGATGCAGATCATGCTGTTTTTCATCTTGATGAGAGTTGGATTCAGCTTTTTGAGAGGTAGTAGTAAATTTGCAAGTGGAGGATCAACTGAGCTTTATTTTAATATTGTCGTGTTTATTGCTACTGGTTTTTCCATAGCTTTCTTGTTCAGGAATGTAGCNATCAAGGCGCTTTCTGGTCTCAAGCTCAGGGCTCCTTTGTATTACCCCAGAGTCAAGCCATTGGATGTTCTTTTGGCGGTCTCAATTAACGATTTGAGGGCTCTTGCGACGTTGTCGCTGGCTATTTTGGGTCTTGTTTGGTATTTCACCTGGACGTTCCAGTTGGACAGTCCAGGGTTGGCTATCGGGGTTTACCTCTTAACGGTGTTGATGGCAATCGGTTTCGGTCTCTGCATTGTTTTTCTTGGCCGATTAAACAAGTGGATCGTCAAAATTATCAAGAGGATNCTTCAGAGAGTTATCATTTTNACATCAGGCATTTTCTTTGCAACATTTGAATTGCCAGGCCAGGTCAGGCCATTTGTGACATGGAACCCAATTCTTCATGCTGTTGAGCTTTTTAGATACTCAATGAATAATGATTATCCGATTCCAGATATTTCTTTGAATTATTTGATCTCATGCTCTATANTCCTTTTGAGTTTTTCTTTGGTGCTGTACAGGACGAATGAGTCATTGCTCCTCGAGGCGAATGACGACTAATTTATTTGTCCCCATNCCCGCTACAGCGTGTACCCGTATTCGTAACTATGGCAAATCGTTCAGAATCCCCCAGTCCTAGACAAGTTCTTCCTCTCAACAGGCCCACTTCCCTCCGGATCCCTCCCACACTTGTGTCGGACACGTCGACTCAGCCATGGTCGGAGCGTTTGAAGCAACTGGCTAAGCCGCAGGTGCTGATTTCGCTGTTCCTTGCATCGTCTGCTGTTTANTGTTTTGTCATCGGTCGAAATCGNTATACATCTGTCTCTGAATTTGTGATTCAGCAGGCAGCTCCTCTGAATACCACAGGCGCTTCAGTACTTGCTGGAGCTGCTGCTGCTCCACAAGTTCTGACTTCACTTGTTGATGGCCAGTANCTTCAAGTTTATTTGGCATCGGCTGATGTTAAAAATCGATTATATCCAAACCCTAAAACACTTGAGCAAGAGTATCAAAAGAAGCTCCCAGATTTTTTTACAGGGTTGTCTTCCAATAGCTCCCTTCCTATTCAGTTGGATTTTTATCGGAAACAGCTCAGGGTGGCTCCTCAGCCTCTGAGTGGTTCCGTCATTGTGACCACNTCTGGTTTTACCCCTGAACAGGCCTTCAANCTGAACAANTCTCTCCTGGTTCAGTCCAGAAGGTTCGTGAATGAAGTCAATCAGTCAATCAATGCCGATCAAAATCAATTTGCTCAGAAAGAAGTCAAGCTTGCAGAGCAGAATCTGAAAAAAGCAACGCGTAGCCTCGAGCAATTTCAGGAAAAAAATGGTCAGTTGAATGCACAAACTGAGCAAGCTGCAACAAGTTCTTTTATTTCAGGGCTGGAATCCAGACTTGTTGATCTGAAGGTCGAAGAAGCTGCACTTCGTCGTCAGTATCGTGATCCTAATGCACCTGAAGTGGTNTTTGTCGCTGATCAAGTGCGTGAGCTTCAGTCTCAGATCCAGGCAGAACGTAATAAAGCCGTCAGTGCTGACGGTCGGGATCTCAACAGTCTTGCGATCGAAGAGGCGGGTTTACGTTCCGATGTTGATTTTGCCTCAGATGCTCTGAAGTCTGCACGGCTTGCAGCAGATAACAGTCGGCGTGAAAGCAAGAGACAGCTCAAGTTTGTGGTGATGCTGAGTCAGCCTCAGCTGTCTGTTACCCCTGATCAAAACTGGAGATGGCAAGCATTCCTGGGTTCTGTAGGGATCATTGTTGTGGCATGGGGTGTTGGTGGNTTCCTTTTAACCGCAATGAGAAAAAGCTGAATTAAGGGCGAATTTCACCTTTCCCCTTGGCTGCAAAGTAATAACCACAAGCTCGTGCGAAGTGCAGTTTCCGACGCTTCATAAGCATCTCCTTTGTGATNTCNGGATACAATTCTGATGCTTTGATGTCGTTTGCGCATGCAACTTCAATCATCTGTCGAACTTGTTCCTTGGTGGCAGGAAGCTGCTCACCTANGTGNTNGTTGAAAAAGTGCCATTCGGTNTTGGCACGGATCAGTGTTTCGCGAAAATTATATTCATGGGAGTGACGCACAATCGCAGATGCTGCATAGGCTTTTTTGTAACCTTTCCTGAGGATNTCTAATGCCCAGAGCTGGTCTTCTCCATAGATTACATCCGGTAATGGAATCATCTTCCACACTGATTTTCTCAGGCAAGAGTTGTTATCGGAATAGAATCGCTCATGAGATGCAATTGTGGAATCGCTACATTGTCGATCCGAATCCAATTCGATCGGTTTCCGGTGACTTCGAAAGATCCAGCGATTGAAATGCTGATCAAGATCATGGGCGGTGAGCTGACTGTGGTTGGTGTGGGCCATGTGACAACCAAAGACGCCAGCAACATTGTGGTCTTTTCGTAGAGGAGCAATCAAATTCATCAGCCACATCCGGTTGGCGGGAAGAGCATCCTGCGTGATGAAGGCGACATACTCACCTCTCGCCATCTCCACACCGAGATTTCTCGTGCGGCCATGGCCGAAATCCTTTTTGCTGATGTGATGCAGCCGGATGCGTTGATCTTGCGGTAGTTGGTCAAGACAGCCGTCTGTTGATTCACTGTCGATGATCAGAATTTCGTGGCTGCAATCGAGGTCTTGCATCAGACAGGCTTCAACCACCTCCACCAATCGTGAACCACCATTGTGAACAGGGATGACCACGCTCACCAAAGGGTGCTCACCCATCATTTTGCTGGGGGTGATGCTTTCAACCAGTGGCTGAATCATCTCCTGAATGAACTGTTCNACNCGTTGGTTNGATGCGTNCCAGCTGAGGTCTGCTGTTGCTGCGAGGCCTGTTNCTGCAATCTGCNCTCTCAACTGAGCATCATTCAGAAGCTTGTTCAGTGCCGTTGCAAGNGATTTAGGGTTCGGNTGTGCCAGAACTGCTGTTTCTGGTTNGTANGAGAGTCGCGTGTGTTGCGCATCGATATCCACGACAGGCAATCCGCAGGCCATCATTTCNTTTGGCACCAAGGAATAGTTTGTTCCTGAGAGCACCAGTCCGGCTGTGCAGCGCCGGTAAAGATTGGCGAGTTCCTTGGAGTCAAGAATTCCAGCATGGGTGACTTTGACCGGAATTCCAAGATCTGGCAGGTCTTTTTCTCCGAAAGTAATGATTTCAAAATTGGCCCCCATATCGAACAGGGACCGCAACGCAAGCAATCCGAGTTCATATAAACGACGTGGTGTACTCCGTCTAACGTAAAATGCAATTGCAACAGATGACCGCTTAACAGTGCTCCTGATGTTGTAGACAGATGCATCAACAGCAAGTGGAAAGCTCATGGCTTTGTTTCCGAATTCCTCCATGCGCTGTTTCAGCCATGGACTTGCACAAATGCAGGAAAAATCATGTTCAGGAGCATAGGATTGCTCTGTGAGAATTGAAGATGTTCCCCTTGCAAAGAAATACGGTTCATAGTCTTGAACGAAGTAGAATCGTTTTTTGAATTTTTTCATCCCTAGCACCGGATAGGTACTCATTCGGTCTGTGGCAATGACAACGTCACCGCTGATCTGATCAAGATCGTCTGTGCTGTTCCCCAGCATGAAGACCTGATCTGTTTTTAGCTTGATGAAGTATTGATCTATAACGCGTTTATGAAGAGAACTGATTCGGCTGGGCTTATCTCCCTTCATTTCCGAATGAACCCAGATTGTGCATTGATGGCCACATCTCTCCAGGAAGTCAATCGTTCGGAAGATGGTCATGTGGCCCCCAAGGCCTGGGGTGAAATTGGGAATGACCCAGTGAATGTCTAGATGTTTTGTAGAAGTGTTGTTGTTGATCGACCAATCGGGTTGCAGAGAGCAGCTTTGGAACTGCAGAACTTTCTCAAAGCCATCGATCTTCAGTTTATTGCGACCTTCGATAACAGCTTTGTCGGTTAGATGTTGCTTGGATAGCGCATAGCCGCTGTAGGTTGTTAGGAGTTTCTTTTTGTATATCTCTGTCGTTGATAGGCCAATCAGTCGCTCAATGCTGTGGGCAAGGGTTCCATCAATTTGGCCACCCTCTTCGTCGAAATCTTGTTGATTGAGCCCCCAGTCAAGAATGGGTTTGAGAACATCAGGTTTGCACCAGAACATGGTTCCGGTGGGGAACTTGAAATGGCTCTCTCGCTTGATGTGATCGAGCTTGAATTGATCAAGTAATGGTTTCGCTTTCGCGTAGTTNCCATCTTCATGGCCCCAGCATGAATCGTGCTTGATGCCCAGTGCTAAAGCATAATTTTCAATGGGAAAAATGATTCCTGTGTCTTCAGCTTCTAATGCGGCGAGATTGGTGCAGGTCACCTCCCTGCTGCCAATGAGATTATCGAGGCAGTGGAGGAACCACCCGCTGAGCGCGTTGCTGTGAGGACTCTTTTTTGAATGCAGTTTGAGGATGAGGTCGTAGTTCTGTATCTCTTCCCCAAAACCAATGATGAAAGGGGCGACATCGCGTCCAATGTTAGGAAAATTGCGAACGTCTACGCGATTAGCGTTGTCTAGTTGGTTGAAGATCGCGCGAAGTGATCCTATGGATTCTTCTCGTGTAGAGATGAAGATGTCGATTTTTGCTGGAATATTTTTGAGGTACTCGGCTATCGTTTCTCCCAGTTCAGGGTAGAAAATGTGGAGGAAGATTCCGATTTTTTTATTCTTTAATTCTGCCTCAATCGCATCGCATGCCTCAGGTTTTGTTGTTTTGATATCAGCCATTTTCCTCATGAAGTGGATGTCATCCATTGAGTATCGGCTTTCGTTGATTCCAAATTTGAAGAAGTGGACCATGGGGTTGAGTCCACTTTGTTTGATGTCTGGGTATTTGCTGAAGTAGTTATTGGTGTCAAATAGATGGCTTGGGTCGATTCCCTGTCGCCAGCCGCACTTGCAATAGTGATAAATTGCATCGCCAATGCTTTTGATCTCGCCAGACTCCAGATCTGTGAGCTGTTCTTTGTAAAAAGGGAGATCAAAGGTATAGGCGTAGTGGGCTAACTCTCGAAAATCACGCAGGATTGGCTTGCTGACGCCTTCTTTCTGAAGTTGAGCAATGTAGTTCTGTAATTCAACACTTGTCTTTTGGCGGCGATTGTCTTGTTTCGCTTTGGTTTTGCCCTTGCTGAATCGGCTTAAGCGCTTCCGCAGGGAACTCGGCAGCAAGCTCCGGCGACTCAGCACTCCAGCCGAGCGCCTCAGAAGGCGATCGGCCCTGGTGGAGATGACAACAAATGGAGGTCGACGATTCGGCACGGTTTCAGTCGCGGCCGGCTGTGGTCTTCGAGCTGACACCCAGTCGTTCGCCGTCGTATCCGGCTCTGTTGCGAACGGCTNTGCACCAGTCTTGATGGTCGAGATACCAAGCCACTGTCTCNGCGAGTCCCTCCTGGACATTGTGTCGGGGGCTCCANCCNAGCTCGGTGGAAATCCGAGCTGGATCGATGGCGTAACGCCGGTCATGCCCGGGGCGGTCGGTGACCCGGGTGATCANATCGGTGTGGGGCTTTGCGTCTGGAGTGTGTCGATCGAGCTCGTTGCAGATGGCCGTGACCACCTCTTTGTTGGTGCGTTCACCATGGCCGCCAACGCAATAGCTCCGACCCGATTCACCGCGACAGGCAGCCAGCAAAAGTGCATCGACATGGTCTTCAACGTAAAGCCAGTCACGAACATTCAGGCCATCGCCGTAAAGCGGAATCGCTTCGCCTGCAGCTGCCTTCAGGGTGACCACCGGAATCAGTTTTTCGGGGAATTGCCAGGGGCCGTAGTTGTTCGAGCAATTGGTCAGCACCACAGGAAGCCCAAAGGTGTGATGCCAGGCCTGCACGAGATGGTCACTGGCGGCTTTGCTTGCGGAATAGGGGCTGCGCGGGTCGTAGGGCGTTGTTTCTGAGAAACGACCTTCCGCTCCAAGGGAGCCAAAGACTTCATCGGTGCTGATGTGATGCAGCCGGAAGGCCTCCCGGCGTTCACCACTCAAGCCTTCGTAGTGGCCCCGCACTGCTTGCAGCAGGTTGTAAGTGCCGTTGACATTGCTCTCGATGAACACGCCTGGGCCCGAGATCGATCGGTCCACATGGCTTTCGGCCGCCAGATGCATCACCAGGTCTGGATCAGCCTCTCGCACCGCAGCGTTCACGGCGTCCGCGTCGCTGAGGTCGATCTTGAGCAGGTGGTGGCGATTGGCCCCGGCTTCCCCCAGCTCAGCAAGAACCTCCTCGATCGAGGTGAGGTCACTGGCGTAGCCCATCTTGTCGAGGTTGAACACGATGGCCGTGCTCTCCCTGAGCAGCCGCCGCACCACCGCGCCGCCGATG
>NZHI01000028.1 GCA_002691345.1 Synechococcus sp. MED650
CCGCAGAACGATGGGCCAGGCATAGGTGCGCTTGTCGCCCATCACCCCGACAGACCGCACCGGCAGAAGCACTGCAAAGGCCTGCCAGATGTCGTGATANAGACCCGCTTCGCGAATCTCTTCNCGCACGATCAGATCNGCATCGCGCAGGCAATTGAGCTTCTCATCGGTGACCTCNCCAAGGATGCGGATCGCCAGNCCGGGCCCCGGGAAGGGATGGCGACGAACGATCTCCTCCGGCAATCCCAGGCTGCGGCCCACCTTGCGCACCTCGTCCTTGAACAACTTNCGCAAGGGTTCCACCAGCTTGAACTGCAGGTCTTTCGGCAGACCGCCCACGTTGTGGTGGCTTTTGATTTTCACCGCCACCCGCTCACCGGTTTTGGGATCCACGTTGGTGCCNGCGCTTTCGATCACATCGGGATAGAGCGTGCCCTGGGCCAGGAAGTCAAAAGGTCCAAGCCGTTTGCTCTCCTCTTCGAACACCCGAATGAATTCGGTGCCGATGATCTTGCGCTTCTCCTCCGGATCAGTAATTCCNTTCAGCTTGCTGATGAAGCGTTGTCGGGCATTGATGTACTCAACGTGAATGTTGAACTTGCGATCGAAGAAGTCCATCAGGAACTCCGGCTCCCCTTTCCGCATGAAGCCCTGATCGATGAACATGCAGGTGAGCTGATCGCCGATCGCCTTTTTCAACANAAAGGCGAGTGTGGAGGAATCAACACCGCCTGAGAGGGCTAGCAGTACACGCTTGTCGCCCACCTGGTCCCGCACCAGACGCACGGACTCATCNATGAATGCGGCCGTGGTCCAATCCGGATCACAGCCGCAAACGTGATACACAAAGTTGCGGATCAAAGCCATGCCGCAGGTGGAATGCACCACCTCGGGATGAAACTGCACCCCGTAGAGCTTTCGCTGCAGGTGCGCCACNGCCGCTTCGGGGGTGTTGGCGGTGTGAGCCAAACGCACAAAGCCTTCTGGCAGCGCCTTCACCGAATCGCCATGGCTCATCCACATCGTCGACCCGTTGTCGACGTTGGTGAGCAGATCCGTGGGGTCATCCACCTCAAGCGGTGCTTTGCCGTATTCGGCCTTGCCGGTGGCCGCCTCGACCACACCACCCAGCTGCTGCACCATCAGCTGCATCCCGTAGCAGACCCCCAGCACAGGGATGCCCAAATCCCAGATCGCTGGATCGCAGAGCGGAGCGTGCTCGGCATAGACCGAACTGGGGCCTCCACTGAGGATGATTCCCTTGGGCTTGATCCGCCGCAGCTCCTCAGCGCTGGTGCTGTAGCCCAACACCACAGAGAACACTTCGGTCTCCCGAACGCGCCGGGCAATCAGCTCCGAATACTGAGAACCAAAATCAAGGATGACGATGGCCGGCTGGCGCTGAGCGTCGGACGAAGGCTGGGACATCGTTCCTGAAGGCAATCGCTCTTCAACGAGCGTCAATCCATCAGCGTAAAGAAGCGCTCTTCCGCCACTGGTCCCCGCCAACGGATCACCCGGCCGCGATCAAACAAAGCAGCGCTGATCCGCAGAGGCCAGTCGCCATAGCGGGCGACGTAATCCTGGCTGCGTTGTTCCACCGTGGCCGCCAGGTGCTGACCCAGCAGCTGAGCTTCACCAGCCGCCAGACCCTGAAACGCATCCTCCACCGAAGCCGCGGAGCGGAGCTTCCGCAGAGCGGCATGGGGCAGTCCGACATCCAAACCGAGGGCGACCAGCACCTCCAAACGGCCATCCGCCAGATGGTGATGGGTGTGAAAGATCCCACCAGCCAACTTGATCAATTTGCCGTGATAGCCCAGTAGCAACAGATCACGCACGCCTGCTTCCGCGGCAGCCACCAGCACCGGCCCGATCCAATTGCCCACCTTGAGCAACGGCGCCCAACCCTGCTCTCGCGCCAGATCGAGGCCGTTTTCACCAATCACCAGCACCAGTCGACCTGGAAAACCAGGCTCCGCAGCCAGGCGCTTCAATTCAGCCAATACCGATTGCAGCTGATCCGGCGCTGCGCTGCGCTGCACCTCCGCCTGGGTTCCGATCAACGCCAGACCATCCACCACCCCAAAGGCAGCGTTGCTGGTGCGTTGGGCCAACTCACGACCCCGCGGGAAAACCGGTTCCACCGTCACGGCCCGACCTGGGGGCAGCAACGGCAGCAGATTGCGCTCCAACAGGTCCCGGGCAAAAGCGGACACGCAGGGGTCCCCATCCGCACCGAAGCGACCGATGCCTTCACCAGCGAGCAGCTTGAGTGCAGGTTGCTCGGCATTGATCCAGGCCACGCGCACCCAGATCTCCAGGTCTCGGGTGAGATCAAGACCAGGCCCTGGATCGCAACGACAGATGGCCAGCGCCTGGTTTCCCTCCAGACGCGCGGCAGACATCACGGGTACGCGCAGGATTTCAGCCTGATCAACCTGGTTCAGCAGCTGCTCCGCTGCAAATGGCTCATCGCGCAGGGCCAACATCGCTGCCTTCGCAGCAGCAGCCACCCACACGGGCAGGGTCAGACCTGAGCGGTTGCAGTCGATGGAGCTGACCCTGCTGTTTTCTAGAGTCGCCGATTGGCATCCCCCGCGCCATGCAGGACAAGCTCACCCTGATGATTCCGGGCCCGACTCCGGTTCCGGAAACGGTGCTCAAAGCGATGGGACGGCATCCCATCGGGCATCGCAGTGGAGAGTTTCAGGCCACGGTGCGCCGCACCACCGAACAATTGAAGTGGCTGCACCAAACCACCAATGACGTGTTGGTGATCACCGGCAGCGGCACAGCGGCGATGGAAGCCGGAATGATCAACACCCTCAGCCGGGGTGACAAGGTGCTCTGCGGCGACAACGGCAAGTTCGGCGAGCGCTGGGTGAAGGTGGCCCGCGCCTACGGACTTGAAGTGGAGGTGATCAAGGCTGAGTGGGGTCAGCCCCTCGACCCAGACGCATTCCGCNCAGCGCTTGAGGCCGACAGCGGCAAAACAATCAAGGCAGTGATNCTCACCCACTCGGAAACATCCACGGGNGTGATCAACGATCTGCAAACCATCACAGGCCACGTGAAGGCCCATGGATCGGCTCTNACCATCGCGGACTGCGTCACCAGCCTTGGAGCGACCGACGTGCCGATGGACGCCTGGGGCATCGACGTGATCGCCTCAGGATCCCAGAAGGGCTACATGATGCCGCCGGGACTCAGCTTCGTCGCCATGAGCGACAAAGCCTGGCAGGCNTACGAACGCTCTGATCTTCCCAAGTTCTATTTAGACCTAGGCCCATATCGCAAAACCGCCGCGAAAGACAGCAACCCATTCACACCGGCTGTGAATCTCTATTTCGGCTTGGAAGCCGCTCTGGAGATGATGCAAAACGAGGGGCTTGAAGCCATCTTTGCCCGCCATGCGCGCCACCGCGCTGNAGCACAAGCAGGCATGAAAGCCATCGGCTTGCCGCTGTTCGCAGCGGATGGCTANGGNAGTCCGGCGATCACCGCCGTCGCCCCTGAAGGCATCGATGCGGAACAACTTCGCAAAACGGTGAAAGAGAAGTTCGACATCCTGCTTGCCGGTGGTCAGGATCACCTCAAGGGGAAGGTGTTCCGCATTGGCCACCTCGGTTTTGTATGCGATCGGGATGTGTTGACTGCGGTTTCGGCGATTGAGGCCACCTTGCAATCCCTCGGCCTTCACAAAGGATCCATGGGGGCAGGCTTGGCAGCTGCNGCTGAAGCACTAAGCTGAAAATNCAGTGGGCGAGAGCGATCTCGCCTTCTTGCGGGTGTAATTCAGTGGTAGAATGTCAGCTTCCCAAGCTGAACGTCGCCGGTTCGAATCCGGTCACCCGCTTCGAAACAGCTGGGGTAATCAGCCCCGAGGCTTGATAATTTGAAGAACCTGAGGCCCTGCATGACCTGCTCGACGTTCATGGCGCAAAGCCTCGAGAATCAATGATCCTGACTCCTTGATTTGCCCTGCTTCAGCACAATCTCGAGCCTTAGCGAACAAATCAATAGCTGCCTTGCCGTGATCCTGGCGTTGGCCATCCTGGTCAGCTGATCGAGTTAATGTGAGCGTCACCATCAATGGATATTTCTTTGAATTTAGCTATTCGTAAGTATGAAGTCCAATCAATCTGGAATACGGNTTCAAACGGATCTACAACNNGCCCGAGCTCGCACGATTAAGTTCCGGGTTCTTCAGCATTGCCTCCCAAATCAGCGATGCGATCACGCAATTTCGAGCAGCGAGATTGATCACCACGGGCTTCGGCGAGAGCGAGGGCAAACTCCAGCTTCTCCAGCTGATGGCCCCCCTCAACAAAGCCCGACTTGGACCAGATGGTTGTGCCGTGAAGGGTGCGGGAGGAGCAAGCACCTGAGGCAGGGATGGTGGTCGCCATAGTTGCCTTTCTTTTNATTTTGGCATCCCTGGCCACCCCTATGCGGCTTCGTGCTGCTCAGGCTCAGTACTCCTGAGCAACTCACGGGTCTCNCGCAGCATGGACTCGATCCCATCAAGGGTGGCCACCTCCTCCTCGGGAACCATGTTCAGATCCTTCTGCTGCTGGCGAAGCTGAAGTTCAATGGCTTCTTGGCGCTGCTCGAGCTTCACAAGCCGTTGGGATAANGCCGTNATGGTTTGCGCCAGATCTTCTGCTGTACGCGTGATCCGAAACGAAACGGATGACGTCATGGAAAGGGCTGTGGTTTCGCAGATAACAACACAAGAGCGCCGCTGCCTCAAGATCAAGCGATGACCCGATGATTGCGACTGATGCCACCACTCGGAACGCTGGCGCTGTATCTCCTGGCTGGAACCACGGTTGGGCTCCTGGCTTTGCTGAGTGGCATCCCGGCAGCACCTCTGGCGGGAGCCCTGCTCGGAGCCGGCATCGTCAGCATGAGCGGACAACTGGACACCGCCACCTGGCCCAATGGAACNCGCACAGCTCTGGAGATCGGCATCGGNACCGTGATCGGAACGGGGCTCACCAGGGCATCCCTGGANCAACTTCAGAGTCTGTGGAAGCCAGCATTGCTNATCACCCTCACGCTNGTGCTGACAGGGTTGGTGGTGGGTCTCTGGAGCAGTCGCCTGCTTGGCATTGATCCNGTGGTGGCTCTGCTGGGTGCGGCCCCCGGGGGAATCAGCGGCATGAGNCTCGTGGGAGCGGAATTCGGCGTCGGAGCCGCTGTGGCTGCGTTGCATGCCGTGCGGCTGATCACCGTTTTGTTGGTGCTGCCACTGATGGTGCGGCTGATCCTTCCCTCGACAGCAGGATCTTGATCGATACCTTTGGGGCATCTTTTAAACACGCCATGCGCCTNACCGGTTCCTCGATGGTTCTCTCCGCCGTGGCCCTGGTCAGCGCCCTGGCTGGATTCACCCCTTCGCTTAGCGCCGCCGAAGCAACAGATCANAAAGGTGCCAAGGTTTATTGCTTCATGCGCTCCAATGGCAACGATCACACCGTCAGCTGGAACGCTGCCTACGCCCTGATCAAGCGACANGGNCGAGGAATGTTCAAAACGTCTCCGGAGCACGCTTCTGTGATGATCACGGAGGCCGTGGTCAAAGATCCTGGGAACTTCCCCGACTGCGGTCAGTTCCTCGGTGACCTGTTCGGCGGGAACACCAGCAAAGCCACCGCAGCCTCACTTGGAAGCTCCTCAACAACCACAAGCACCAACTCCGATTTCAATTCCGACGACGAGCGGTACAGCTACTGACATTGGAAGGCTCTGGCCTCTGATTTTGACGGCAGCAACATTGCTCAACAGCGGCTGCCAGGGCCGGCAACAGGTTCGAAATCCACAACCCCCACCCGATCCAGTCACCAGCTGTCTGAAGGATTTCAACCCAGCTGATCTCCAAGATGTGATCGAGCGCTGCGATGCAGCGATCACCGCTGCCCCTGAGCAAACGGGTTTCTACAGAGATCGAGCCTTAGTGCTCACCCTGGCCGGAGACATGGAGCGCGCCTGTGCCGACGTGACCATGGGCCTCAATCGCCTGAAACAAGCAGACAAACCAGTGGATCCGATGTTGCGGCATGAACTGGAGGTGCGTCAGGAGACCTGCAAGCAATCCCGCACCATCGCCGGCAGCGATTGACGCCGCAAGGCCAATCGCCGTGGCCCGAGCAGCACCTCAATCCGCTCCGCTTTGCTGGCGAGCAGGCCATCCACAAGCGCATCGGCAGCACCAAGCTGCAACCAATGGCAGGTGAGGCCATCACCCATCCCCAGCCGATGACAGCGATCCTCGGCCTGTTCAAGATCACCTGGCGTCCAGGGCCGTTCCAACAGCACGACGTGACGAGCACGGTGCAAGGTGAAGCCAAGAGCACCGGTGCCATACGTGGCCAGAAGACAGTCGGAGCGGCCCTGCTGAAACCGATCCACCGCCGCTTGACGTTCCGATGGACGCTGACGTCCAGTCAGCAGTTCACCCCCCAGTTCCCGCTGAAGCAGTTGCAACGGTGCAACAAATCCACTGAAGAGAACCACCGCTTCACCCTTGATCCGCAGGCTCTCCACCAACTCACGGGCAGCTGGCAATTTGAACTCGGCTGCGATCTGCCGAAGAGCCGTTAACACTGCCAGGTGCTCCGCATCCCGACGCACCTCCCCAAGCCGGGCGCGACGCCGGTATTCATCAATCACCAGGTCGACCCGATGATCAAATCCGATGCGTTCCTCCGCTGACAAGCCAATCGCGTGCATCCGGCGCTGCTTCGGGGGAAGGTCCACCACTTGCTGCTTGCGGCGGTGCAGGATCAACGGACGGGTGAGTTGACGCAGCTCCTCCAATTGACTGGAACCCACCGCCTGCCAACGTTTTCCGGATCGACCCTCACGCCAATGTCCCTGGCAATAGCGTTCCTCGAACAGACGCTGATCACGGGCGATCGGATGGTCGATGGCCGCTAGCAGCGGATACAGCTGCGATGGACGGCCATTTTTCATCGGAGTTCCCGTGAGCATCCAGATTGCCCGCAGCCGCGGATGACGGGCCAAGCGCAGCAACCCGGCCGTTCGCTGGGCCTGAATCGACTGGGCGTAATGGGCTTCGTCCACCACCAGCACAGTGCCGGCGGGGGGAAGGGACGTCGGCAAACGCGCCCAACTCACCAGTTCAGGTACGAGCCCGAGCGCATCGGCTTCACGGCGCCAATGCGAATGAAGGCCCACAGGAGCCACCACAACCAAACGAACCTCTGCGCAGCGCACCATGGCCCGAGCGGCCAACAGCGCCGTGAGCGTTTTTCCAAGCCCCATCTCGTCCGCCAGAACGGCTCCACGACGCGCCAGCAACCAGCGAACTGCAGAGCGCTGATGCCGCAGCGGCTTGCGACCATCGCTCAGGTCCTGATCCAAATCAGCGGCAGCAACAAGTTCCCGGTGGGGAGGCAGAGGTGGCAGCGGATGACGGCACCAGTCGAGCCATTGCTCAAGCTCGGGCATCACGGGGAATCGACCACCAAGTGCCTGTTGCAGCGCATCCGCCGCGGCCAAAGGGAAGTCCCAACCCCGATTCGGACCCTTCCACTGTCCCCGCGGACGGATCCGCCGGAGCTGAGCCTGCGTGACCGCATCAAACGGACTGACCACACGAATCAGTCCGGCCGGAGAAAGTGTTAAGCAACAACGCGCGGAAGACTGAGTCGCTCTCAAATCCCCCCGCAAACATTCATCTTAGGCAACTCAGTACAGCGAGCAAGAGCTCAGATCAACATTCACATCAACCGGAGAGAAAATGGCAAAAGTGCAGCGCTCGACACATTGACGCGCCTTTCATACAAGGCAAAATTTCACCAACCGATTCATTCGGATGCATAACAGGGACGCAGTTTTTCTCGACGAACTCTGTCCTAAGTTGCGTGTCCGACGCTGGCGACAATCACTTCACACCCACACCGGCAAAAGTTGTATTTATTGCGGCAAACCTTCTGAATCAATCGATCACATTCTTCCCCGAGCCAAAGGGGGTTTAAGTGTTACCGAAAATTGCGTTCCGGCTTGTCTTTCTTGTAACGGGCATAAATCCGACTCCGATGTTTTCGACTGGTATCGGCGGCAACGCTTTTATGATCCCCGCCGCGCCATGGCCATCCGCGCCTGGATGGACGGCGACCTTCGCTTGGCTTTACGGCTGCTCCAATGGGCGCAGCCCGATCAGCCAGTGAGTGGCTCGGAAGAACCACCCTTCATGTTCCAAACAGCCTGAACCCATCACCACACCCGGCAGGCATCCTGTGAATGATGGCGCTGACAGATGGATGCCTGGGCTTTCGGGTCCTCCGGAGCCATCACAGCAGCNGCGCTGAGCAAGGCCAGCATCAGGATGGAGCGAATCACNACGCCCAGGGGGCGGGATCGATGCAGGGACGACGACGTCAAACCAGTACAAACCAACTAATACAGGTGTACTGATGCTGGCGGATCTTGTCAAGCGTTCCCAGCCGCTCGCTGGAAACGCCAGGCTGCTCATCCTGGGTGGCGGCTACAGCGGCAGCTGCGTGGCACAGCTCGCCACCGCTTTGGGAACACCAGTGCTCTGCACCCGTCGATCACCGGGTGCAGATCTGATCTTCGACAGTGCAACCGCCTCCCTTCCAGACCNGCAAGATCTGGGANCGATCACCCATGTGCTCAGCACCATTCCACCGGATCGCAACGGAGNCGACCCGGTGCTCTCGCATCTGTTGCCCTTGCTGAGCACACTGCCCTTGCGCTGGGCCGGCTACTTATCCACCACCGGTGTGTATGGGGATCGCCAGGGTCAATGGGTTTCCGAAACGGATGCGCCGAACCCCGGCCTCGACCGCAGCCGCCGACGGCTGGACTGCGAACAGAGGTGGCTGGATAGTGGCCTTCCCGTGCAGATCCTGCGCNTACCTGGCATTTATGGACCTGGCCGGTCCGTGCTGGATAGCCTGCGCCAGGGACGGGCTCGTTTGATCGTGAAACCCGATCAAGTGTTTTGTCGGATCCATGTCGAAGACATCGCCGGCGCCGTCTGGCACCTCATCCACCATGCAGCAGCAGGGCGGCAGCCTGCCCTGGTCAACGTGGTCGATGATCTGCCGGCTCCCAGCGCTGAGCAGCTGCGCTTCGCCGCCACCTTGCTGAACAGCCCGCTGCCGAAGGAGGAAGTCTTTGCCGACATCCGCGACAGCATGAGCCCGATGGCAGTTTCGTTCTGGAGCGAAAACCGGCGGGTNAGCAACCGGCGACTCTGCNGTGAACTTGGCTACCAGCTCCTTCACCCTGATTACCGAAGCGGTCTTCAAGACTGCATGGCGCAGGACAGACTCAATCCGTAGCCGGTTGTTCCGGGTCCCCGATCAGCCAACGGTTGAAATCAAACGCCTCGTCAGGCACAGGCAACCCCACGTCCTCCAGGAAGCGGACCCAGTGCAATTCGAGCCAGCCGTTGCGCAATCCCGTTGCCAACCCCATCAGCAAACAACCCAACAGCAGCAGACGCAACACAGCGATGGGACTTCCTGATTCATCAAACCCTAGGCATGAACTGGTGATCGCCCTTGGCGATCCCGCCGGAATCGGCATGGAGGTAGTGCTCAAGGCCCTGGCCTCACCCGCAATGCCTCGGCAGCTGCAACCGCTCCTGGTGGGATGCCGAACCAGCCTGCTGCGAACGCATCAGCGGCTCCAACTTCAAAGCGACACCGCTTTGGCGAATCCCAACGAGCTGCTGATCGACGATCAGCCTCTGGCGCAACCGNTGNAAGCAGGGCAACCCANTGAAGCCGGCGGGGATGCCGGATTCCAATGGTTGACCCAAGCTGTGGAGCAATTACAAACCAGGGGATCAAGAGCCCTGGTCACCGCCCCGATCGCCAAGCACCTCTGGCACGCAGCCGGACATGTTTATCCGGGTCAGACGGAACGGCTGGCAGAACTCGCCGGAAGCCAGCATTCATCGATGCTGTTCACCGCCATCTCTCCACACACTGGCTGGCGACTCAACACACTGCTGGCCACCACCCACATTCCCATTGCTGAGGTGCCCCAGGCACTCACCCCGGAACTTGTGCGCCGCAAACTGGATGTTCTGCTCACGTTCTGCCAGCGCTTCAATCCCGAACCCCAGCTGTTGGTTGCTGGATTGAATCCCCACGCTGGAGAAGCCGGGAANCTCGGCCGAGAGGAAGCGGAATGGCTGGNACCAGTGCTGAATCAATGGAGACGACTTCATCCAGAGGTGAGGCTGGAGGGTCCGGTGCCGCCAGACAGCTGCTGGATCAGCTCAGCGAAGGCGTGGCAACAACCGGGATGCCCCGGCCCAGATGGCATCTTGGCGCTGTATCACGACCAAGGCCTGATCCCCGTGAAACTGCTGGCTTTTGATGCAGCGGTGAACACCACACTGGAGCTGCCCTTCCTGCGCACCTCACCAGACCACGGCACAGCTTTTGACATCGCTGCCCAAGGCAAGGCCAACCCGGACAGCATGATTGCTGCCATCCGAGCGGCCTGGGATCTGAGCTGAACTCAGGCCGGTTTAACCCGCATCAACACCTGGCCGAATTCCACCGGTGTGCCGTTGTCCACAAGGATTTCNACCACCTCGCCGCTCACTTCAGACTCGAGTTCATTCATCAGCTTCATCGCCTCAAGGATGCAGACGGGCTGACCGGTGCTGATTCGGGTNCCAACCTCNACAAAAGGAGATTCCCCTGGAGCCGGAGCGCGGTAGAAGGTTCCCACCATCGGAGCGGTGACCTCCAGTAAATCGCTGCGGGTGGCGGTGGTNGCGGGTGGCGGGGATGCCGGTTCGGGAGCAGCACCAACAGGGGCCGTCGCGGCAACGGGGGCCTGCACCATGGGTGCCATCACCGCCTGAGCAGGAAGATTCCGGCGAATCTCAAGCCGGAAGTCATCCCCCTCCAGCCGGAATTCCTGAATGTCGCTCTCACCGAGTGCTTCCAGCAGGCGATGGAGTTGTTCGTGATCCAGCTGCATGCTCATCCGTTCTCACGACCGAGGTAAGCGTCATTGCGGGTGTCGACCTTGATCTTCTCGCCCACCGAGAGAAACANAGGAACCATCACTTGCGCACCCGTTTCAAGAATTGCCGGCTTGGTGCCACCGGTTGCTGTATCACCTTTCACACCCGGATCAGTTTCCTTGATCTCAAGCACAACGGAGTTGGGAAGTTCAACCTCGAGTGGGCTGCCGTTCCAGGCAACGACATTCACTTCCATCCCTTCCTTGAGGTATTTGCGGCTATCGCCGATCTGATCAGCACTCAGGCGGGTTTCCTCGTAGGAGGACATATCCATGAAGACGTAGTCCTCACCCTCCATGTACGTGTGCTGNAGGGACGATTTCTCCAGCATGGCCTGGGGCAGCATCTCGCCGGCACGGAACGTCTTCTCCACCACGTTGCCGGTTTTGACAGCCTTGAGCTTGGTGCGAACGAATGCAGATCCCTTGCCAGGCTTGACGTGCAGGAATTCGACGACGCGCCAGACCGCACCATCGATCTCAATCGTGGTGCCGGTTCGGAAGTCGTTACTGGAGATCATTCCGGCCGAACGGTTCAACGGACTATACGGCTGTGCCAAAGTCCCGTCAGCACTGGGGTTCCCCCTTGGCCCATCAGCGTTTCAAAGCCGCTCTTGTTGCCCTGATCAGCATCGCTGTACTTGGCATGGCANCCCCTNCCTGGGCAGCACTACCCCAGGGAAATGCGGTGAAGGATCCGGCCGCCATTCTTCGCGATGCGCTTCCGTTTGATCAGGAGGACATCCGNGAGCTGCAGCACCGGCTTGAACTCACCAGTGATGACCTCCGGGCCAAACGCTGGAGCGCACTGGGCAAGACGGTGTCCCGCAGCGAAGCGCTTCTGAACACCCGACGCAACACGATTCTTGACGCCATCCCTGCGGAGAAAAGAGCTCAGGCTGAGGCCTTGCTCAAGGATGTNGATGCTGGCCTCGAACAGCTGAAAGACAAGGTTCAAAGCAGCGATAAACCCGGTTTCATCGCCGACCGNCGCCGCACGTTGACATCCATCGGGGATGTGGAAGCACTGCTGGTGCAGGACGGCTTCGAACGGGAGATCCCNACCGAATTTGATGCCTTGCCGAGGCTGCAGGGGCGGGCAACACTCACGATCAGCACCACCGGGGGAGACCTCACCGCCGTGGTGGACGGCTACAACGCCCCACTCACCTCAGGAGCTTTTGTGGATCTGGCTCGCAAGGGCTTCTATGACGGGCTTCCCTTCATCCGAGCAGAAGACTTCTACGTGCTGCAAAGCGGGGATCCGGAGGGTCCAGAGCTCGGATACATCGATCCGGCCACCAAAAAAGAACGCCACGTTCCTCTGGAGATCCGGGTGCCCGAAGAGGAGGACACGATCTACAACGAGACCTTTGAGGACGTGGGTCTGTTCAAAGCCACACCAACCCTTCCCTTCGCAACATTGGGAACCCTTGGCTGGGCCCATTCCGACCAAGCCCTGGATGATGGCTCCTCCCAGTTCTTCATGTTTCTCTACGAGGCAGAGCTCACACCAGCGGGACTCAACCTTGTGGACGGACGCAATGCCGCCTTCGGATATGTGGTGGATGGCTTTGACGTGCTCGAAGAGCTCGGCGTGGATGATCGGATCAATCGTGTGACNGTCACCGACGGAGCCGAGCGTCTCAAAGCTCACGCATGAGCATCAGCCTGGCGGAGCTTGGCGAGGCGGAGCTGCTCAGACGGCTCGCCCGCTTCGCTCCGCCCGGGCAACTCAGCGACGACACAGCGGCATTGCCCCCGGATCAACGGCCATTGCTGGTGAACACCGATGTTCTCGTGGAGAACATTCACTTCAGCGATGCCACCACCAGCGCCGGAGATGTGGGTTGGCGGGCCGTGGCAGCCAATCTCTCCGATCTTGCTGCCAGTGGCGCCGTTGGAATCGATGGAATCACGGTGGCCNTTGTGGCTCCGGGAACAACACCCTGGAACTGGGTGGAAGGCGTCTACGAAGGGATAGGTGAAGCTCTTCAACGTTTTGGCGGCGTTCTCCTCGGTGGAGACTGTTCNGGCGGCGAGCAGCGACTGCTCTCGATCACGGCGCTGGGACGGCTCGGACCCCTGCGACTCCACCGCAACGGTGCACGACCGAACGACATGCTGGTGACCAGCGGGCCCCATGGGCTCAGCCGCCTGGGTTTGGCCCTTCTACAGAACGATCAGCGTTTAAACGGCGTCNCGCTGAAGCAACAACTGCNGGATGCGGCGATACAGGCGCACCAAAGACCCATGCCGCGGCTGGACGCGTTCCAGAGGCTTCTGGAGAGCAGACCAGAGGGCCTGCCCTGGCGTGCCGGTGGCACCGACAGCAGCGATGGTCTGATGGCAGCGCTGCAAGGCCTCTGCACCAGCAGCCGCTGCGGGGCCAACTTGGATCGCTGCGCACTTCCGGTTGCGCAGCACTGGCCAAGCGGGGATCTCTGGACCCGCTGGTGCCTGGCCGGTGGCGAAGATTTCGAGCTGGTGATCAGCCTTCCCAGCAGCTGGGCAGAACGCTGGCTGCAGTGCATGCCCGAAGGCCGGTGCATCGGCACGATCACCGAAGAGCCCGGCATGATCCGCTGGAGCGACAACGGCGAACCGGTCGACGCCGAAGGATTCAGCCATTACAGCCAAATCTGAGGCACAAAAAAGCCCTCCCNNGGGAGGGCTATCGGATCGATCAACNNGATGTGATCACTTCCAGTTCTTGGCAACCACCTCAGCCAGATCGACAACACGCTGGCTGTAGCCCCACTCGTTGTCGTACCAGGCCAGGATCTTCACAGCTTTCTCGCCCATGGCATAGGTGAGGTCGGCATCAAAGATGGTGGACTCGTTGGTACCGGCGTAATCCGTCGACACGAGGGGCAGATCGCTGTACTTGATGATGCCCTTCATGCCGTTCTCNGAAGCCTCCTTCATCACGGCTTTCACTTGTTCAACGGAAGCTCCCTTCGATGTTCCAAAGGTGAGGTCAACAGCCGACACGTTCGGGGTGGGGACGCGCATGGCGAAGCCGGTGAGCCTGCCCTTCACTTCGGGATAAACCAGGGCCACAGCCTTGGCAGCACCGGTGGTGGTGGGAACCATGTTCAGAGCCGCGGCACGAGCACGGCGCAGGTCACGGTGGCTGTTGTCCAGGATCCGCTGGTCACCGGTGTAGCTGTGAATGGTGGTCATCAGACCCCACTCCATGCCGAAGTTCTGATCGAGAACTTTGACGATCGGAGCCAGGCAGTTGGTGGTGCAGCTGGCGTTGCTGAGGATGTCCCAGTCTTCGTGGCGGNACTGATCGTCGTTGACGCCCACCACGAAGGTGCCGACGCCGTCACCCTTGCCAGGNGCGGTGAGGATCACCTTCTTGGCACCAGCCTGGATGTGCATGCTGGCCTTCTCATCGGTGTTGAACACACCGGTGGATTCGATCACCAGATCAACGCCCCACTCCTTCCAGGGGCAGTTGAGGGGATTGCGGTCGGCGAAGAACTTGATCTCCTTGCCGTTGATGAACATGGAGTCGTCCGTGGTTTTGATCTCCACAGAGGGATCCAAGCGCCCAAGGATCGAGTCGTAGGTGAGCAGGTGGGCACTGGTGGCGGGATCAGACGTGGAGTTCATCCCCACGATCTCCAGCCCTGTGTCAGCACCACGGCTGATCCAACCCCGCAGAACATTGCGACCGATCCGGCCGAATCCATTGATCGCAACGCGCAGGGTCATATCAGAAGCGGGATTGCCGCGTAATGGTTTTGGCCGCCGATCATACAGAAATTGGCAGAAATACCTTGTCCGCTAAGACAGCATTCGTCCGATCCGTCCCAACTTTCGANAGACAAGCAACGACAACTGGCTTATCTTTTACCCGTCTGTAGCCCTCCGTTGCCGCGCCTGATCGACCGCCAGATCCCAGTTCACTTCATCGGTGTCGGCGGAATTGGGATGTCGGCTCTTGCACGAATTCTGGTCGACCGCGGCCACACGGTGAGTGGCTCAGATCCACGCAATAACGCCACGACTCAGCAGCTCAAGAGTCTNGGTGTNACGGTGTACGACCGGCAAGACGCCAGTTCAATCGACGCGCTTCTCGCGTCCGTTTCCCAAAAAGCACCGGTGATCGTGATCAGCACAGCGATCCCAGAGAGCAACCCCGAGCTGCATCGGGCACGGGAACAGGGTCTCGTGATCTGGCACCGNTCCGACCTGCTCGCCGCCCTGATCGAACAACAGCCCTCCATTGCTGTGGCTGGGAGTCATGGCAAAACCACCACCAGCACACTGATCACCTCGCTNCTGATGGCAGCTGGAGAAGACCCGACAGCTGTGATCGGTGGAATTGTTCCCTGCATCGGAAGCAACGGCCATGCNGGTCAGGGCAAGCTCCTTGTGGCGGAGGCCGATGAATCGGATGGATCCCTTGTGAAGTTCACCCCGACTCTCGGGGTGATCACCAACCTGGAACTCGATCACACCGACCACTACAACGGGCTGGATGATCTGATCGCCACCCTCCAGCAGTTCGCAGCGGGTTGCAACCGCCTCCTCGCCAATCACGATTGCCCTGTTCTGCAGGAGCATTTCGAACCGACAGCCTGGTGGTCCAACCANCAAAGCGATGGCGTGGCCTACGCCGCTTTGCCCCTGAGCCTGGAGGGCGACCGGTGCATCGCACGTTTCTACGAAGCAGGGCAACCAATCGGAGATTTCACCCTGCCGCTGGCAGGACGTCACAACCTCAGCAATGCCACCGCAGCGCTCGCAGCCTGCCGTATGGAAGGCCTGCCGTTCGAGCAGTTGGTTGAGGGCCTGTCCACGCTGGAAGCCCCTGGCCGCCGCTTTGATCACCGCGGCACCTGGGAAGGACGCCACATCGTTGACGACTACGCCCATCACCCCAGCGAAGTGAAAGCCACCCTCGACATGGCTCAACTGATGGTGAAGAGCGGGAAAAGCCCGCTGCCATCCCCNCCGCGACGGCTACTGGCGGTGTTCCAACCCCACCGCTACAGCCGCACCCGGCAATTTTTCACTGACTTTGCTCAGGCCCTTCAGAACTGCGATGCCCTCGTTTTGGCCCCCGTTTACGCAGCCGGAGAGCAGCCTTTGCAAGGCATCTGCAGCAACACCCTGGCGGAGCAGGTGCGCTCCATCAATCCAGATCTTGAGGTCGTCGTTGCCGATGACCTCAACCAGCTCACCGAANTAGTGAAACAGCACAGCCGTCAGGACGACCTGGTGTTGGCGATGGGAGCCGGAGACATCAATGGACTCTGGGGGCGATTGTCGGGATGAGCCAGCCTTCNCCGCTGCAACCCAGGGCTGGCGTCAGCCTGGCCGACTTCACCACTTGGCGGGTGGGTGGCCCNGCGGAATGGTTAGTCGAACCCACCAGCCTCGAGGAAACCTCCTCCTGGATGGATTGGGCTCNGCAACAAAACATGCCCTGCCGCGTCATCGGAGCGGGGTCGAATCTGCTCATTCACGACGACGGCCTTCCAGGCCTCTCGATCTGTCTNCGCAAACTGCAAGGGGTACGGATCGACGTCGCCAATGGCGTCATCGAAGCCCTCGCTGGTGAACCCATACCCTCGCTGGCACGGCGTGCCGCACGNGCAGGGCTGCATGGCCTGGAGTGGTCTGTGGGAATCCCCGGCACNGTCGGCGGTGCAGCGGTGATGAATGCCGGAGCCCAGGGGGGCTGCACAGAGGAGTGGCTGGAATCGGTGCGGGTGAAGCCGCTCAACGGAGGAGCCAGCTTTGAACTCGAACGCGAACAACTCGATTTCGGTTACCGCCACAGCCGGTTGCAGGATCAGGATCTGGTGGTTCTTTCCGCTCGGTTTCGGCTGGAACCGGGCCACGATCCAGAGGAGCTGACCCGCACCACCAGCAGCAACCTCAGCCACCGCACCACCACCCAGCCCTACCAGCAACCCAGCTGCGGCAGTGTGTTTCGTAACCCTGAACCACAAAAAGCCGGTCGACTCATCGAGGAGCAGGGTCTNAAAGGCACCCGGATTGGTGGAGCTGAAGTCTCCACGCTGCATGCCAATTTCATCGTGAACACGGGCTCAGCCCAGGCTGATGACATGGCCCGGCTGATCTTGTTGGTTCAAGACCAAGTGGANCAGCAACANGGCATCCGTCTNCACCCCGAAGTGAAACGCCTGGGATTCACTTCGGCGGATTAACCTTCCGGCCTCAGCAGTAGCTCCATGGCAGGGTTCGGACTCCCCAATTTCGGCCAGCTCACCGAAGCGTTTAAAAAAGCGCAGGAAATTCAGCAAAACGCCCAAGCCTTGCAGGACGAGCTTGATGGCATGGAAATCGAAGGNAAGAGCAGCGACGGACGCGCCAGTGTCTGGCTGTCTGGGAATCAGCAACCGCTGAAGGTGCGNCTTGATCCCGCTCTGTTGCAGGAGGGACAGGAGACCTGTGAAGCAGCCACGCTGGAAGCCCTCCAAGCCGCCTACCAAGAGTCCACCGCCACGATGAAGGGGCGCATGGAAGAACTCACCGGTGGGCTGAATCTCAACCTCCCCGGAATGGGCGGCTGATCCCTGCCTGCTCATCCAGGGCAGCTTGATACAGCCCGTAGCGTTCCCAATCGGTGGACACCCCACAGCCAGGCTCACCACGGTGAAGNCAGTCCCGAAAACGACAAGGCCAGGGTGAAAGTTGGTCTCTCAATTCGGGAAACAACATCGCCAACTCCCGCGGATCATCGGGCAGATCCGGTCTGTTGAAGCCAGGGGTATCCGCCACTCTGGCGGACGCACCGAGAGGAAACAATTCCACGTGACGGGTGGTGTGCCTGCCACGTTGCAACTTCCCAGACACCGCAGCGGTGCGCAAACTGAGGTGAGGCATGAGCTGATTGAGAAGACTGCTCTTGCCNACACCGGATGGGCCGCAGAGAACGGACAAGGACGACGACGCAAGGCGATCCCTCAATGCCGTGATGCCGTCTCCCGAACAACTCGAGAGGAGAAGAGGCTCATAACCCCAGCCCTGAAGACGGGATTTGATCCGGCTCTGCTCTTCGGTGCTGATCAGATCGGTCTTGGTGAGCAGCACAAGCACCTCCAGGCCGGTGCGCTCCGCCGTGAGCAGAAAACGGCTGGCCTGATCAGGATCGAATCCGGGCTGCTCGACAGCCAGCGCCACGGCCACCAGGGAGACATTGGCCACCGGTGGACGCGATAGCCAACTGCGGCGAGGCTCCACATCCGCCACAACCGCTCGGGCTTGGAGCGGATCAATCGCTTCCAACCGCACCCGATCGCCCACATGGACGGCTGCACCCCGATGACTGAGGCGAGTGCGACGGGTACACAGCAGACGCGACGGACAACCCCCAGGCGCCTGATCCAGCACAACCTCGAGGTAGTTGGCCTGCAAGGCGACAACAATCCCCAATCCACCGGAGGGGTGGATCTCAACCACCACAAATCACCTCGATGGTGATCGTCTGACCCTCACANCTGCAGATCTCCACAGCGTGACCCGCCTCGCGAAGACCAGGCANAACCATGGCTTCCGGCTCGCCGCGATCCAAATGGACCTTGAGACAATCGCCGGACTGCATGGATTCCAATGTGAGCTTGCACCGGATGAAATTCACCGGACAGGGAGTTCCCCGCAGATCCAGGGAACGGCTGCTCATCTCTTCTGACCGAACAAACGGCTGAACAGCCCACTGTTGTGATGGTGGTGCTGCTTGCCTCGAGCGGAATGGTGCCCTGCAAGCTGCTCCAGCAGCTCACGTTCCTGATCCGACAATCGCTTGGGCAGCTCCACGGTGACGGTGATGCGCTGATCACCGCGGGCAACTGGGTTCCCCAGCTTNGGAATTCCTTGATTGGTGAGGGTCAGCACCGTGCCCGGCTGTGTACCAGCTGGGATCTCCANTGCCTTGGTGCCATCCACCGTCTCGACATCGATGGTGTCACCAAGAATGGCCTGCAGATAACTGATCTTCACCTCCGAAAGGATCGTCTGACCATCACGGCGCAACCGGGGATGATTGCGAACCGTCAGGAAGACGTACAGATCTCCTGCGGGGCCGCCACGGGGGCCNGCATTNCCTTCACCGGAAACCCGCAGACGCGTTCCCGTATCGACGCCTGCAGGGATATTGATGCGCAGCTTTTTGCGAACCTGCTTCACCCCCTGGCCACCACAGGCGTTGCAGGGATCGGCGATCACCTGACCNGTGCCACCGCAATTGGGGCATTCCGCCACCTGCGTGAAGCTGCCGAAGGGTGTGCGGGTGGCGCGGCGCACCTGACCAGCTCCACCACAGGTGCCGCAGGTGGTGGGGCCACTACCGGCCTTGGCACCNCTGCCACCACAGGTGTCGCAGGTTTCCAGGTGCGGGATCTTGATCTCCTGCTCCTGACCGAAGACCGCCTGATCGAAATCAATGGTTAGGTCGTAGCGAAGGTCATCCCCCTGCTGNGGACCCTGACGCCGCGGCCGCCCTGAACCAGCCCCACCGGGGCCACCAAAACCCTGAAAGAACGTTTCGAACANATCAGCGAAGCCACCCATGTCGCCCATGTCNGGGGCNCCGGCAGCACCACCCAGTCCGGCCTCGCCGAACTGGTCATAACGGGCCCGGGTCTGTGGATCGCTGAGCACCTCGTAAGCCCGACCGATTTCCTTGAATCGATCTTCAGCNCCGGGTTCCTTGTTGATATCGGGGTGGTATTGGCGCGCCATGCGCCTGTAAGCACGCTTCAGGCTGTCTGCATCCACGTCTCGGCTGACGCCGAGAAGGTCGTAATAGTCCGCCATCAGGTGCCCTCCGAAGCCGCATCCGTCGCTTCAGCCGGANCAGCCGCCTCGGAGGAGGGGCCAGGGCCCATCGAGACTTTCACCATGGCGTGACGCAGCACGCGACCATCGCGGTGGTAACCCCGTTGCAACTCCTCGCAGACGACGTCTTCTGCGTACTCGCTGCTTTCCTCGCGCAACACCGCTTCGTGCAGGTTGGGATCAAACTCCTGGCCGACCACCTCCATCCGGGCAACCCCCTGCTGCTTGAGNACATCNACCAGTTGCTTGTAGAGGCCTTGATAACTGCGATGGAGAGCCTGGGCTTCCTCCCCTTCTGGATTCAANTGNTGGCGGGCCCGCTCNAAGTTGTCGACCACCGGCAGGATCTCGGTGAGGGTCGAACACACCAGCTGCTGACGCATGTCGTCTTGATCGCGGCTCTGCCGCTTGCGGAAATTGTCGAAATCCGCAGCGATGCGNACGTATTGGCCGTTGAGCGTTTCGTGCTCCTGCTTCAGCGTCTGTAATTCCTGCTCTAACTGCTGAAGGCGATCCGCTGGATCCACACCTGCACCGGCCTGCTCAACCGTTGATTCGGCAACATCCGGAGTCGGCTCCGACGGGGCTGGCGCGGCACTGGACTCAACGGACTGGTCCTGCGCTGGGGTGGAGGAGTCGCCGCTCATGCTGACCGCTCAGGGATTGCTGTCTAGACATGTTGAAGGGCAACGTTCACCTCCCACAAGCTGCGGAAGCCCGCACCTCGGTTTAATTCATGACATTGACGCTGCCAAACCCCGAAGTTCCGAATCCGGCTCGGCAGCGGCTGGCCCTGGAACTGCTGCTNCAACAACAGATCCCAGGGCCGGATCAGTTGCAAGCCAGCCGGCCNNTGTTGAGCACCGCTCTTGCTGAGGTCACGCCTGAACATTGGCAGCGGCTGCAGGCTCTGCCNATCGGCATCGATGCGGATCATCTCGACCTGGCCATCCCGAGTCAGTGGCGGGAACANGAGTGGCAACAGCTGATTGATCAGCTNCCGGAGCAACACCGCACCATCCGCCTGCACCCGGTCATCGAAGCGGATTTGANCGCGGCGCTGCATGCTNGAGCNNTGNNGAAACACCAACGAATCCCAGCNCGAAGCCANCGGTAGAGGNNAGNANCCCNGANCNNGGCNGAGTCGCACACACNNNCTCGANACGNATGCNGAGTCCTTTCTGCAGGACTTCANAAGCGATGAAGTGCTGGAGGCAGATGGGGAGGAAGATTCCACACCCAGCCAAGAGGCGATCGACCTTGAGACCAGCCTCAAGGATGCGGAAGCATCACCCGTGGTGGCACTGGTGGATCGCATCCTGTTGCAGGCGATGGCCGTGAACGCCAGCGATATCCACGTCGAACCTCAGCAAAAGGGGTTGCGCCTCCGCTTCCGGCAGGACGGAGTCCTCCAGCAGTACGTGGAGCCGCTACCAAGCCGTTTGGTGCCCGCCGTCACCTCGCGATTCAAAATCCTTGCGGATCTGGACATCGCCGAACGTCGTCAAGCGCAAGACGGGCGGATCCGCAGGAAATACCGCGAACGGGTGATCGATTTCCGGGTCAACACCCTGCCGAGCCGTTTCGGCGAAAAAGTTTGTCTGCGACTTCTGGACAGCGGCGCCACCCAGCTGGGGCTCGACAAGTTGATCAGCGATCCGGAAGCGCTGGCATTGGTGCGTGACTTGGGATCCAAACCGTTCGGAATGATCCTGGTGACTGGACCCACGGGATCGGGAAAGTCCACGACCCTCTATTCGCTTCTGGCGGAACGCAACGATCCCGGCATCAACATTTCGACGGTGGAAGATCCGATCGAATACACCCTCCCCGGCATCACCCAGTGCCAAGTGAACCGCGACAAGGGATTTGATTTCGCGACGGCGCTGCGCGCCTTCATGCGTCAGGACCCGGACGTTCTGCTGGTGGGGGAAACCCGAGACCTGGAAACAGCCAAAACCGCCATTGAGGCAGCACTCACCGGCCACCTGGTGCTCAGCACCCTTCACGCCAATGACGCTCCCAGCACCATTGCGCGACTTGATGAGATGGGCGTGGAGCCGTTCATGGTGTCGGCCTCGTTGATCGGAATCATTTCCCAACGGCTCTTGCGGAAGGTCTGCAAAAGTTGCCGGCAGAGCTACCGACCGGACGAGCGGGAACTGGGACGTTTCGGCTTGATGGCCAGCCGCGAGGCCAACGTGAGCTTCTTCAAAGCCCACCATCACGCCGAGGGAGAACCAATTTGCCCGCAATGCAAGGGCAGTGGATACAAAGGGCGTGTGGGGGTGTACGAGGTGCTGCGNATTAACGAAGAGATGGCCACGGCCATTGCGAAGGGATCNACCACNGATGTGATCCGGCAACTGGCACTGGAATCAGGAATGATGACCCTGCTCGGNTACAGCCTCGAATTGGTGCGCCGGGGCGANACCACCCTTGAAGAAGTGGGCCGAATGATNCTGACGGATTCCGGACTGGAATCCGAGCGAAGAGCGCGTGCCCTCAGCACAATGACNTGTGAAGGGTGCGGGGCCGGCCTTCGGGAAGGCTGGCTGGAGTGCCCTTATTGCTTGACNGAACGCCATTGAGGACACGGTCGTGGATCTGATGATCGAAGACCTGATGGAACAACTGGTTGAGGGAGGCGGAAGCGATCTGCATCTCGCAACCGGACAACCCCCCTACGGCCGGTTCAGCGGAGAGCTGCGACCCATGCGCGATCAGCCGCTTGAGGAGGAGGACTGCAACAAGCTGATCTTCTCGATGCTGAACAACAGCCAACGCAAAACGCTGGAGCAGACCTGGGANTTGGACTGTGCCTATGGCCTNAAAGGNGTCGCACGNTTCCGCGTGAATGTTTATCGCCAGAGGGGAAGTTATGCCGCCTGCCTGAGAGCTCTGGGCAGCACCATCCCGAGCGTTGAACTCCTGAATTTGCCCCCAGTGGTGCTGGAAACAAGCCGCCGGCCCCGTGGGCTGGTGCTCGTGACAGGCCCGACTGGCTCCGGCAAAACCACCACCCTGGCGGCTCTTCTCGATCACATCAATCACACCCGCAGCGAACACATCCTCACGATCGAAGATCCGATCGAATTCGTTTATCAGAGCGACAAAAGCCTCGTGCATCAGCGGCAGCTGAACGAGGACACGCGCAGTTTCGCCAATGCGCTGCGAGCCGCTCTGCGGGAGGACCCGGACGTGATTCTTGTGGGCGAGATGCGCGATCTCGAAACCATTCAATTGGCCGTGAGCGCAGCAGAAACAGGTCACCTGGTCTTCGGCACACTGCACACCAGCTCAGCGGCTCAAACCGTCGACCGCATGGTGGATGTGTTCCCCCCCGAGCAGCAAACCCAAATCCGAGTACAGCTCTCCGGCAGCCTTGTGGCAGTGTTCTCCCAAACCCTCTGCCGAAGGGACAATCCACAACCAGGCCAGTTCGGACGGGTCATGGCCCAGGAAATCCTGATCAATACCCCAGCAACGGCCAACCTGATCCGTGAAGGCAAGACCGCTCAGCTCTACTCCCAGATCCAGACCGGAGGGGCGCAAGGCATGCAAACCCTGGAAAAGGCTCTGGCGGAGCTCGTGCTGGCCGGCGACGTGTCCAGAGCCGAAGCCATGGCGAAAGCGAGCAAACCGGGCGAATTGCAGCGGTTAATCGGCGACAACTGACCCGCCTTCCCCCAACAGCATGGGTTCCTTCACCGCCACCTATACCGGTTCCACGGGCCAGCCGCGCACGGTGACGGTGACGGCCAGTGATCTCAACGATGCCCGAAAGAAGCTGCGCCGTCGGGGCATCCGCGCCACCGATCTTCAAGCGGTGAAAGCAGGGGACGCGGAAAAAGGGAAACCGGCCGGTGCTCAGAACAACGGGATTGGATCCATCAATCTCAACGCGCTGTTCGAAAAGACACCGGGCATCAAGGAAAAAGCCGTGTTCGCCAGCAAGCTGGCCGCCTTGGTCGACGCCGGAGTTCCCATCGTGCGGAGCCTCGATTTGATGGCGACCCAGCAGAAACTGCCCATGTTCAAGCGGGCCCTGACCAAGGTGAGCCTGGATGTGAATGAAGGAATCGCCCTGGGAAAAGCGTTACGCCAGTGGCCCAAGGTGTTCGATCAGCTGAGCATCGCCATGGTGGAAGCCGGAGAGGCCGGTGGCGTGCTGGATGAAGCACTGCGCCGCCTGGCCAAGCTGTTGGAAGACAACGCCAAACTCCAGAACCAGATCAAGGGAGCCCTGGGCTATCCCGTTGCTGTTCTGGTGATCGCAATCCTGGTGTTCCTCGGGATGACGATCTTCCTGATTCCAACCTTCGCCGGAATTTTCGAAGATCTGGGGGCCGAGCTTCCAGCCTTCACCCAGCTGCTGGTTGATCTCAGCGAACTGCTGCGCTCCACGGTCGCGCTGTATGCGCTCGGTGTGATCCTGCTGGCGCTCTGGCTGCTGGCACGGTTCTACGCCACACCGCAGGGTCGCCGCACGATCGATCGCTTGATGCTGAAACTGCCGCTGTTCGGCGAACTCATCCTGATGACAGCGACAGCACAGTTCTGCCGAATCTTCAGCTCGCTGACCCGGGCTGGTGTGCCGATCTTGATGTCGATGGAGATTTCGAGCGAAACCGCCGGCAACGCAATCATTTCAGATGCCATCCTCGATTCTCGGGCACTGGTTCAGGAGGGGGTCTTGCTCAGCACAGCCCTGATCCGCCAGAAGGTACTGCCCGAAATGGCTCTCAACATGCTGGCCATCGGAGAAGAAACCGGCGAGATGGACAAAATGCTGAGCAAAGTGGCGGATTTCTATGAAGACGAGGTTGGCGCCATGGTCAAGGCGCTCACCTCGATGCTGGAGCCGGCCATGATCGTTGTGGTGGGCGGAATCGTGGGATCAATCCTGCTGGCGATGTATTTACCGATGTTCACCGTCTTCGATCAGATCAAGTAAGCGCTGCAGCGATGGCTTGCCCAGCCAGCCAGCCACTGGTCCAGCAGTGCTGGAAATTGAACCCACCTGTGACGCCATCCACATCCATCAGCTCCCCTGCCAGATACAGACCAGAACACAACCGACTCTCCATGGTGGACAGGTTGATCTCCCCGAGATCCACCCCGCCAGCAGTAACGAACTCCTCGCCAAAGGGACCGCGCCCTTTCACGGCATACGAACTCTGCTGCAGGCGAGACGCCAACGCCTTCTCCACCTTTCCNGGACAGTCAGCCCAGCGACATTCAGGATTAGCCCCGGCCTCTCCGAGAAGAGCAAGCCATAACCGCCGCGGCAACCGGGCNGGCCACGGACGGGCCGCGGCCAGGGTGCGACGNGCACTGTGTTGACGCAGTTTCTGCAGCTCAAGCATCACTGCATCGAGTCGCTGNCGNCCACACCAACTCACCTTCAGCGATCCGCGGTAGCGCTGACCATGCAAAGCCCGCGCAGCAAAAGCTGTCAGACGGAGCAGAGCAGGACCACTCAGGCCCCAGTGGGTGATCAGAACACGGCCCACCTGCTGGAACCGCTCTCCTTCAAGGTCCAAGGAGAGTTCAACATCATCGAGGGCGACACCGGAACAATCTTTGAGATCCGGCGCNTCGAGAGCCAGGGTGAACAANGACGGAANCGGCGNAAGGATCCGGTGACCCAGCCCTTCAGCCATGCGACGACCGCTGGGATGCCCTCCCGTCGCAAGGAGAACCCGCTGCGCATAAAACCATTGACCANCGCGGTCTTGAGCCGCATAACCACCACCCTCCAACGGGTTAAGCCGTTGCACCAGCACTCCCGTCTGCAGCACCACCCCCCCGGCCCGTGCCGCCGATCGCAGGCAATTCACCACTGCGGAAGAGCGGTTGGCCTCAGGAAACATTCGACCATCGTCTTCAGCCACCAAATTGAGGCCGTGGTCAGCGAACCAGGCAATGGCATCGCCGGCCGCAAAACGGCTGAACGGACCACGCAAGGGGCGCTGACCCCTGGGGTAATGACCCACCAGTTCCGAGGGATCCCAGCAAGCATGGGTGACGTTGCAGCGGCCACCGCCACTGAGGCGTACTTTGCTGAGAGGGTCGGGTGTGGCCTCAAGCACAAGGATGCGCTTGACCCCCTGCTCAGCGGCGGTGATGGCTGCCATGAAGCCAGCAGCACCACCACCGATGACCAACAGATCCCAGAGACTCTGAGAATCAGGAGGCAGGTTTGAACACAAGGGCAACACCGTTGTTGCAGTAACGCTTGCCGGTGGGTCGAGGTCCGTCATTGAACACATGGCCCTGGTGTCCACCGCAACGCCGGCAGTGGTATTCCGTGCGCGGAATGATCAGCTTGAAATCTACTTTTGTGGCGATGCCCCCCTCCAGGGGCTGCCAGAAGCTGGGCCATCCGGTGCCGCTGTCGAATTTGGCGTCTGAGGAAAACAGCGGGAGATCACAACCGGCGCAGTGGTACGTGCCTGGCCGCTTCTCACCGTTGAGCGGACTGGTGAAGGGTCGCTCGGTTCCTTCATTGCGGAGCACGTCGTAGGCCTGAGGAGACAAACGCTCACGCCACTGGTCTTGGCTCAGATCCCAGGCCGGCTCACCGGCCTTTGAAGCAGCCAGCACAGGCTGAGGTCTCCACAGACTGCCAAAAACCCCTGCCATTGCCGCCAACAACAGCGATCGTCGGGAGAGAACGGCGGCACTCAAGCTCATCGAGGCTGAAGCGGGAATCGCGTGCGGTTCTAATGGATCCATGAACGCCATCGGATTTCCACCTGCCTATCGCTTCAGTGTGGCGCCGATGCTCGACTGCACCGATCGTCACTTCCGGGTGCTGATGCGGCAGATCAGTCGCAGGGCATTGCTGTATTCCGAAATGGTGGTGGCGCAGGCCCTGCACCACAGCAATCGACGCGAAAAGCTTCTCGATTTCGATCCGGTGGAGCATCCCATTGCCCTGCAAGTGGGCGGAGACGATCCCAAACTCTTAGCGGAGGCCGCCAAACTCGCCAAAGACTGGGGATACGACGAAATCAACTTGAATGTGGGCTGCCCCAGCCAGAAGGTTCAAGCCGGCAATTTCGGAGCCTGTCTGATGGCGGAACCGGATCTTGTGGCCCACTGCGTCGAAGCCATGGTGGATTCCGGTGGTCTCCCGGTCACCGTGAAACATCGGATCGGCATCGACGATCTCGACAGCGACGACTTGCTGACGGCGTTTGTGGACCGAGTGGCTGTGGCCGGCGCCAGCCGATTCGCCGTGCACGCACGCAAAGCTTGGCTGGAGGGACTTGACCCCAAGCAGAACCGCACCATCCCTCCGTTGCGGCATGACCGCGTGACGGCTCTGAAACAACGGCGGCCCGAACTCCTCATCGAACTCAACGGTGGCCTGGAATCACCAGAGGATTGTCTTGAGGCTTTGCAGAGCTGCGATGGAGCCATGGTGGGGCGGGCGGCTTACAGCCATCCGCTGCGTTGGGCGAGCGTGGACGCTCTGATCTACGGCGAACCCCCGCAAACCATCCTCGCTTCAGACGTCGTGGAAGGGTTGCTTCCCCATGCCGCGAACCATTTGGAGCGGGGAGGTCGACTCTGGGATCTCTGCCGTCACCTCGTTCAATTGGTGGAAGGTGTACGCGGAGCACGCCACTGGCGCAGGGAGCTCGGCGAAAAAGCCCAGCGTCCCAACGCGGATCTCGATGTACTCAGAGCAGCCGGCCAGCAACTAAAGGATGCTGGCCTGTGAACCAGAGAGCAAATCAGCCCTCTGCGCCTCCATAACCGGAGTAGTCGTCACCACCACCGGAAGAGCCGCGACGGCGGCGACTGCGCCCATCGTCGTTGCTAGCACCTTCACCACCACTGCTGTCGCGAGCGCCATAGCTGCGATCTTCCCAACCGCGAGCTCCGGAGGGACGATCCCCACCACCACCGCCGTAGCCTCCACCGCCACCACCACCGCGATAGCCGCCGCCACCTCCACCCCCGTAGCCTC
>NZHI01000029.1 GCA_002691345.1 Synechococcus sp. MED650
GACGGGAACCGCGGCGGAACAGCAGTTGATGCAGCAGCTCAGCTTCACCATCCAGCTGCCAGATCTGCTCAATCAGATGGCGGCCCACGTCGTGATCCGCTTGAGCGAACGCTTGGCTGGCCCGAACGCTGAGCAAGGGAATGCTGAACGGCCACCTGCGGAGAAAGGCATCCAGCAAGCGGCTGCTGAGCCGTTGCCATCCCCACCGGTCCAAGACCTGAACCGGCAGCAGGCCCAACTGGGCAGCGATCCAATCAGCCCGCAGCTGACGCCGCACACGGTGATACGGCATCGCCTGCGGCGGAGCCGGGTCAATAGGCAGGAGCCCGTGCCGGCCAAGACAGTGCAGCATCGAGGCCGTGCGCCGCTCGTAGGTGAATTGTTCCGCGCGAGCTAAGCGCTGCTCCAAAGCAGGAGCATCCCCTTTCAGCACTGCAGCGATCGACTGTTGAAACGCCGTGGCATCTGGCCGACAGAGCGTGGCCACATCCCCCTGATCCAACAGCGACGGAATGGCCGTGGCCACAACAGGACAACCAGCGGCCAGGTATTCGAAGAATTTCATCGGATACATGTGTCGCGTGTAGTCGTTGAGCTGCAGCGGCAGCAGGGCNACATCCGCCGNCGCCAGATAAGCCGGCAGCTCGGCATAGGGCCTGGGGCCGAGCAGATGCACATGGGGATATGAAGCCAGGGGCTCCACGTCNGTCGACGGATCCGTTTCACCGACNGGACCAATCAGCACATAGGTCCATTGCGGAGTNGAGGCGATCAGNGCCTCCAGCATCGCCAGNTCGAGCTTGTAGGCATCGATGGCGCCGATGAANATCAGGCAGGGCCCTTGGATNGCNGGNAGATCAGNNGGACGCNGCAGNNCTTNCGAACGGGCNNGTCCGAAATGCTGAGCATCGGCAACATTGCCNAACAGATGNGTCCCGGCATTGAGCGGNGCCAGCTCCTTCTGCANCTNAGGAGCTGTCGTGAANACNGCATTNACGGCACCGCACAGATCCTGTTCTGCNCGTTCAAGCGATTCAGNAGGCATGCCGGGCTGCGCCTGGATGCGATCGACGCAGTGATAAATCGTGGCCTGGAAACGCCCGAGCTTCAGATAAAAGCGCGTGTTCGGATTGAAGGTCCACAACAGAGGAGTGCGCAGATCCAGACGCCAATCCGCCCAGAACATCGCAAGGCTGAGACTCCAGCGGTTGAGCCGCCCCGCCATTCCAGTGGTCCGCCCTGGAAGCACCAGTGGCGACACCACCCAGATGCGCTGACGCACCTGGCGAAGAGGATTCAAGCTTCTCAGCAGTCGGCGCAGGATTCGCCTGGCATCGGCCTGACCAGCACGGGCACCCCGAACGCCAAGGGAGTCGATATAGAGAACACGATGGCCCGCATCCGCCAGTGAAACGGCGAGGTGCTGTTTGTTCGTCCAGAGCGGATGATCCCAGTCAGCTGTGGACAGGAGGATGACATCAGCCATGGCGTTCAGGCGTCATCGAGCATCGCCATCTCGCGGAAACTGGTGGACAACCCTTTCAACGTTTCGAAATCGCCGGAGGCCCGAATACCACCGTCTGCAATTTCGTAGATCCGATCGCATTTCTTCACGGTGGACAGGCGATGGGCGATCACCACCATCGTGCAGCGTCGACCCACCAGCTCAAGCGCCTGCATGACGTCGTACTCGGTCTTGTTATCTAGAGCGCTGGTGGCTTCATCGAGAACCAACAACTTGGCTTTGCGGTAAAAAGCGCGGGCCAAGGACAACCTCTGACGCTGACCACCGGAGAGTTTCATGCCGTTCTCTCCACACATTGTGAACAATCCGTAGGGCATATCAGCAACAAAATCAGCAAACTGGGCGGCTTTCAATGCAGCCCAGACTTCTTCATCATCAATTGCTTCAGGACTTTCACAGAACGCCACATTTTCACGCACGCTGGCATCGAGCAGACGAATCTGCTGGGGCACGAAAGCACAATTGGACTGCCAAGCAGGCATTTCCTCATCGGACACCGGAAGACCATCGAGTAACAGTTCGCCGGACTCAGGTTTGTACAAACCCAGAAGCAGGTGCGCCAACGTTGTTTTGCCGCTACCGGTCTTGCCGACCAGCGCAATGCGTGAACCCACAGGGATGGACAGATCCACATTGCGCAGCACCGCTTCACCAGAGAAGCCATAGGAAAAGCTGACGTCGCGCAGTTCGATCAAACGGCGTGGCATGACCCCCTCCGGAGAAGGCACAGAAGGATCAGCGAGCGAAAGGCGGGTTGGACGCATGCACAGCAGATCAAGGGCATCCTTCACTTCCGGCAAACCACCCCGCAGTTTGTTGAGACTGCGGAACATCGATTGCAGGGGGCCTGAAATGCGGAGAAGCACGACCAGNACCGTTGCCAGTTCCGGCATGGCCTCTCGCAACTGATCGCTGTCCCCNCTCACCAGGGCCGGCGCAAGACCANCCATGAANAGAATCGTGATGCCGGCTGGCTCAATNAGAAATTTNGGGACACTCGGCAGAAGATTGGCAAGCCTGTCATTGCGCTTGGCGATCGTTCCATCGCGCATGAAACGATCAACAAAAAACTGATGTGATGAATACANCTGNATGTCACGCATCGAGCGCAGCGACTCCGAGAAGGTGAGCCGAATCCGACGCGTATAACGCATTTTCTGGCGCAGAAACAGGCGCAGATAAGGCGTGATGATGAGCGAAGCAATCAGATAGGCAATCAACAGAAAAGCGAAAATCGTGAGAGCTTTTCCCCCAAGNGCAACAGCAACACCCAGCAGCAAGGCCGACACACTCAGCACATTGCCGGCGATCGCAATCATCGGAGAGATCACCGATGAAGTAACCCGGGTAAGAATGCGATTAAATCTCTCGGACAGAACAGCAGATCGTTTCTGCGTGAAAAACTCGTAGTTCTGCATCAACAGATTCCCGTAAACCTTGTTCACGAGATCAGACCAGATATCGGCAGCCAAGAGCGCTTCNAACAACGCCACCCCAAAGCGGACGGCGGAGGCAAACCAGAACGACGCAATCAGCAGCACAACAATCCAGCCCGCCTGATCGAGAAACCCTCCGCCAAAGAAACGGATCCAAGGAATCTGATCCTCTAATTTCGCCCCCGCCAAGAGACCGACAAGCCTGGNGAGCAAACCAACCAGGAGAATATCAATAACACCCTGAAAAAAAGATGCAACAAGAACAACAACTAAAAACTTTCGCCGTTTCGGGGATAGTTCACGCAGAAGAGTGCTGAGTTCTTTCCAGGTCTGGCTCTGCAAAACGGGCATAGAACAAACTGAACTCTTCGCCGAAACGAGCCTGTAGAGCACTAGAAGCAGATTTAGTTAAGCCTCCAGCTCTCACGTTTCAGGACCGTTTCAGCCAGCCGGGAAACCGATCGACCACTCGTTGAAGCCTTCCAGACAGCTGATGCAGTTTCAATTGCCAGGTCGGCGGGCTGCTGAGCAGCGGACCTTCGGCATCATCCAAAGCATCCAGCTGATCCAGCGCCAACTNCCAACGCTTCAGCAGGGATGCCTCCGAACTGCTCTCCAGCAAGGCATTCAATGCGGCGGCCNCTGGNCGCCAGCCAGCTGGATTGCGAACAGCGTCCTGGACCCGTCGCAGATCAAAAGCCAAACGCCCGCAGCCGATCTGATGAACCATGCAACCAGGATCACCATGGTCGGCCAATGCATGGTTCAGGCTGCTGAAGACCACGCAGCCGCAGGCCATGGCCTCCAGCGGTGGCAGGCCAAAGCCCTCCGTTACCCCNCGACCACGCCAGTACTCCGCTGAGTCGTAGAGATAGACGCTGGAGCGATTGAACAGATCNACGAGATCATCNACCCAGCCGCTTTGAACCACCNCCCTGAGCCCCTGCTGCCGCAGGGCGGGAACCAGCTGATCCAGCACNTAATGGCTGCTCTTGCGCGCCTGCACCAGCACATCGATGGGGCGACGCTCCGCACTGCCCCGAGCACCCCTCTCCAGCCAACTGGGCTCGATGGCATTGGGCACGAGTAGCAAAGGGTTGCGGGGGCAACGGTCACCCCAATACCCCAGGGTGTTGCGACTCACCGCCAGCACTGGCACGCCAGGGGGAAGCGTGAAGCCGTATCCACTGCTGTGGGCGTGATACGCCACGCGATGACCTCGCAACNGACGCACGAGTGCCGGCACATCAAATCCCCANCTGACGATCCAGAGCACCTCCCGCCNTGNAGGCTCACANCCGAGCAAATCATCCAGAAACTGATGGTCTTGATGCCGTTCCCGGTATGTCACCAGCTCCGTTTCACAGAGGCTCGACAGCAGTCGAGCCGTCTGAAGCTCCACACTCAGACCACCACAACGGAAACGTTGACTGGTGCCGGGGACCAGGACGCGGATGAGCGTGGTGCGCACGGAATCAGGCCGTNACGGCCTCCGTGCTGCCGGCCCGCTGGCGACGGGTGAGGAAGCCGAACAGCACCTTGCCGATCGCAGCCACCAGGTTGCCCTCCAGCTCCTTGAACATGTTCATGTTCAGGTGGAAGGCGTGATTGGCCTCTTCAACGATGCGATCGGCCATGGATTGATCGATCGGCAGCTCATCCATCGCGGAGCGATAGTTGGTCTTGAAGGCTTTCTCGTCGGCGATGTCGTCGAAGACATAGAANCGAAGGCCTGCGTCACCATCCATGTTCATCGCCTTTTGAGCGATGTTCTTCAGGATCTGGCCACCNGAGAGATCTCCCAGATAGCGGGTGTAGTGATGGCCCACCAGCAGCTCNGGAGATTCCTGAGCAATCGCGTGGATGCGCTCCACGTAAGCAGCAGCGGAAGGCGATGGCTGGATTTGCTCCTTCCATCCCTCACCGAAGTAAAAAGCGAGATCTTGCTCGAGGGATTCCCGGCGGTTGAGTTCCTTCATGGCCACCGGACCAACAACCGGATGACCGCTCAACTTGCCAATTTCCTCTTCCATCGCCGAATACACGAAGTAGAGGTCTGCCACCAGCTTTCGGTAGCTGGATTTGTCGACGACACCTTTGAGGAAACAGCTCACGAAGCCGGTGTTCTCGGCCATGGTGTGCGACTTCTTCGTGCCTTCCCGAAGCTGGGTAGCCAGAGCGACAGACATGGTTGCAAATGGATCACCTATTTGGCGACCTTAAAAGGAGTTGCCNGCAGCAAGGCTTGCTGCGTTGCGAAGGGTTACGCCGCCTCTTCNANNGAGAGGTTTCCATCGAACAGCTCGAACAGNTCGCGACAGATCTGACGAAGCTGATCCACCTGTTGTGGCTGGGGCAAATGCGAACCTTCCGGAGACCAATTGCCGACCGTCGCGAGTCGCCAACGTTCGCCGTCGTACGTCATNCCCCGCATGAGCACCCCCAGCAGTTGCAGGCTTTCGTCGCCAGCGGCGGCGGCGATCCGCAGCTGCAGGAGCAGGCTGCGGCACTCGAGTCGAGGGCTCCATCCCGGGAAGTGGAAGGAAAGATCGAGCGATTCAGGTTCGTCCCAGCGGCGGGTCTGGGGGTCGTCTCTCCAGGGGCTCAAGTTCGCCTTNGCTGCAGGGAACTGGCGACGNACAAGGGTGACGGTCGATGCGAGGGCCCTGACTCGAACGATGCTGTACACAGACTCCCCCGCGTTCACACCACACCAATCACTCACCCCAGTTTGACGAGCAGGTGCAAAGGGTGCCGTTACGGTTGCGGCAGGTTCACAACGTCATGATCAGACCGCTGCGTATCGGCCTGCTGGGCGCCATGCCAGAGGAGATCGGATCCGATCTGAATCATCTGCAGGAGCTCAAAAGCACAGTTTTTGGCGACCTCACCATTCATCAGGGAACGTGGAACTCGGCAGTGNAGCTCACCCTGGCCTGGAGCGGTTGGGGNAAAGTCAGCGCTGCCCGTGCCGCCACCCGGCTGCTGGCAGCAGATCCAGCACTGGATCTGCTGCTGTTCACCGGAGTCGCCGGGGCCGTCAATCCGGCCCGGCGCCAATGGGANGTGCTGCTGGCAAACGCAGTCGTGCAGCACGACATGGACGCCNGCCCTCTGTTCCCGCGTTTCACCCTGCCAGCCCTCAACCGGGACCGTCTGCAGCCCCAGAACGCTTGGCTGAACTGGGCCCAGCTCGCNCTGCAGGAGGCCCACGATGCCAAGGAGTTAACCGGATTCGCACGACCGGACACCGGCTTAATCGCCACGGGCGACCAGTTCATCGGTGACAGCACGGTGCTGCAAGCGCTACGAGACGCCCTACCGGAACTTCAGGCCGTGGAAATGGAGGGAGCCGCCGTGGCCCANGTGGCCGAACAGGAGGGCATTCCCTGGCTGGTTCTCCGGGTGATCTCGGATGGAGCCGATGATGCCGCGGCCCAGAGCTTTACGGACTTTGTGCAGCTCTATGAGCAGCGGGCCTGGTCGCTCATCGAGGCTCTNCTGCACCGTTACGAGACGGCGCCACACNCGTGAAACCCCTGCATNTGATCCATCGCCTGGGTCGCTATGGCCTCGTGGGTGGTGTTGCCGCCGCCGTGCATTACGGCGCACTGATCAGCCTCAGCGTGATCATTCCCGCCTGGCTCGCTAANCCGTTGGCTTTCCTGCTGGCCTCCCTGGTGGGCTACCTGGGCCATGCGCTGCTGACGTTTCGGGAAGAAACCGGCGGCCAGCAATTCGCCCGTCGCTGGCTGATGCTGCAGTACGGCGTGAACCTCAGCGTCTGCGGCCTGCTGCCGCTGGTGCTGCCAGGAACATCGTCCGATCTGTGGCGCAACCTCACCCTGGTGTTCACACCAACACTGCTGAATGCCGTGATCTGGAGCCGCGCAGCGCAGTTCACNGCCCGCCGCCGCCGCCGCCAATCGGGATCGCCGCGATTCCATGCCGATGATTTCGGCCTGGCTGAAACTGTGGACGAGGCCATCCTCGATCTGATCCGTTGCGGCCGACTGCACAGCACCAGTCTGCTGGTNGATGGCNCCAGCGCCGAAACCGCTGTGGCTGCNTGGCGACAGCTCAACCCACCGGTGCCGTTGTGCCTGCATCTCTGCCTGACNGAAGGTCCGCCACAGCCGGACTGCCCTGATCTGCCCGCCAGTTTTGGCCAACTCCTGCTGGCCTCTTGGATCCCNCAGCAACGCCGCCGTCTGCGCCCCCAACTCCGCCGAGCGATCCAACGCCAGATCCATCGCTACACNGNGCTCACNGGAATAACAGACATTCACTTGGACGGTCATCAGCACATCCACTTGGTGCCGATCGTTCTGGAGTGCTTGCTGGAACACCCCCAGATCCGTTGGATGCGCACCACAGCCGAACCACTGCCCACTGGCCTGCCACTTGGCGCCTTGGGGTCGGCAGTCCGCGATGGCGGGCTGCTGAAGTGGGGGGTGCTTCAACTGCTCACGGCTGTTGCCAAGCCTGCGCTTCACCGGAGCGGCGTGCAAACCAACCGCCATTTCGCCGGTGTGCTGTTCACCGGACGGATGGTCGGTGCGCAACTCTCCGCCGCGGAACGCTGCTTGAGCAATGAGGACCTTTTGCTGGCTCACCCGGCCATGGGAGGAAACCATCAACAGCTGAGCCACCAGGGATTTCCACTGTCTGCAGGCTTTTTCAGCTCTCCCTGGAGGCAATGGGAATGGGAGGCGCTGCGCACTCGTGCACCGCACGGATGAAGTANTGCGGACGCCTTTTCACATCGATGTAGATGCGACCGATGTACTCCCCGAGCACGCCGATGCCGATCAACTGGATCCCTCCGAGGAACAGCACCGCCACGATCAGCGAGGCATAACCCGGCAAATCCACCCCGAAGAGCAAGGTACGCAGCACGATCAACGCGGCATACACAAAGCTCACNAGNGAGATCAGCACACCGATCACACCCCACACCTTCAGCGGTTTCACCGTGAACGAGAAGATCCCATCCAAGGCGTAGCGCCAGAGCTTGAATGAACTCCATGAGGTCGCACCACCAACACGGGCCACACGGCTGTAAGCNATCTCTTCACTGCGATAACCGGTCCAGGGCATGAGCCCCTTGGAGAAACGCGTGGCCTCACGCATCTGAGTCACCGCAGCCACCACAGGCGCGCTGAGCAGGCGAAANTCACCAGCCCCNTCNTGNAGCTGGATCGAATCCACCAGNCGGTTGAACACGCGGTAAAACCACGAGGCCGTGGCCACCTTCACCAGCCCTTCCGCATCGCGGTCATCCCGCACCGCGGTGACCACCTCGGCGCCATCCCGCCAGGCCTGAACCATTGCAGGAATCCGCTCCGGAGGGTGCTGGAGATCGGAATCGATCAGCACAGCCGCAGAGCAGCGACCCTGAACGTGGTCCAACCCCGCCAGCATCGCGGCCTCCTTGCCAAAGTTGCGCGTGAGCTCCAGCAGCGTCACCCCTTGATCGGGATGATCCCGTTGCCAGGCTTGAATCACCTCAACAGTGCCATCCGACGAGCCATCGTCGATCAGCAGCAGACGCTGCACGTCTGGCAAGGCCATGACCCGATCGATGAAGCGGGTGATCACGTCCTCTTCGTTAAAGCAGGCCGCCACCACCCACACCTGCTCGCTGGCCATGAATGCGCGGTTTGCACTATTCGGAACCGTAGGGCTCCCGGCTCAGTCATAGGCTCGGCCTGCTGACGCCCGACCAACCGCCATGGCCCAGTTCGAGAAGCTCACCGCCCCCAGCCAGGGCACCCCGATTCGCTTCGAGAACGGACAACCCGTCGTGGCCGACAACCCGATCATTCCCTTCATCCGCGGTGATGGCACGGGTGTGGACATCTGGCCCGCCACCCAGAAGGTGCTGGATGCAGCCGTTGCCAAGGCCTACGGAGGAGCCAAAACCATCAAATGGTTCAAGGTGTTTGCCGGTGATGAAGCCTGCGAGCTCTACGGCACTTATCAATACCTGCCTGAAGACACTCTCGAAGCAATTCGCCGCTTCGGCGTCGCGATCAAGGGTCCGCTGACCACACCCGTGGGCGGAGGCATCCGATCCCTCAATGTGGCCCTGCGCCAGATTTTCGACCTGTATTCCTGTGTGCGTCCCTGCCGGTACTACGCCGGCACCCCAAGTCCCCACAAGCGTCCCCAGGACCTGGACGTGATCGTTTACCGGGAAAACACCGAAGACATCTACATGGGCGTCGAATGGGAAGCCGATGACGCCGTCGGCCAAGAACTACGCAAGCACCTCAACGAGGTGGTGATTCCTGCGAATGGCAAGCTCGGCCAACGCCAGATTCCAGAAGGATCAGGCATCGGCATCAAGCCCGTGAGCAAGCACGGCAGCCAGCGCCACATCCGCAAGGCGATTCAACACGCTCTGCGCCTGGAAGGAAACAAGCGCCACGTCACGCTGGTGCACAAGGGCAACATCATGAAGTTCACGGAAGGGGCCTTCCGCGATTGGGGCTATGAATTGGCCACCAGCGAATTCCGCGACGTCTGCATCACGGAACGGGAGAGCTGGATCCTTGGGAACCTGGAAAAGGATTCAAGCCTGAGCGTGGAGGCCAACGCCCGCATGATTGAACCTGGCTACGACAGCCTTACCCCTGAAAAGAAATCAGACATCGACGCCGAAGTACAAGCGGTGATTGATTCCATCGGCAGCAGCCACGGTGGCGGCAAGTGGAAAGAGATGGTGCTGGTGGATGACCGCATCGCCGACAGCATCTTCCAGCAGATCCAGACCCGGCCCCAGGAGTATTCGATCCTGGCCACGCTCAACCTCAACGGCGACTACATCTCCGATGCCGCCGCGGCCATGGTGGGCGGCCTGGGCATGGCCCCGGGCGCCAACATCGGCGAGAACGCTGCCATCTTCGAAGCCACCCA
>NZHI01000030.1 GCA_002691345.1 Synechococcus sp. MED650
CCTGGGGAGGCGGCTGAGGNTGCCTGNGGTGACAGGCTTCTTGCGAGTCGGGGAGACAGGATTCGAACCTGCGGCATCTTGCTCCCAAAGCAAGCGCGCTACCAAACTGCGCCACTCCCCGGCNCTNTCTGATTGTAGACATTGACGGGNATCGGGTCGAAAAGGGCCCCANGGCATGTTGTTCAANGNCTGGTGGGCCTTGNGAATTGCTCATGGCGCAGGTGNTCTTTGGCCGGCGCGGACGTGCTCGCTGNGGGATGGCTCGAGTCNNCGNTCNGCTTGATTCCGCACTGCGGGCAGCNTGANCNAAGCCCTGAATGCATGTGAGCGCAGCGAGCGCAGCAAACAAGTGCCATGGCATCTGTGACAGTCGCTTCACGCTGATTNGCTCGGAAGCTCACCGCATCGGTGTTTGTCCCTACCCAGNGATGTGNCAAAAAGAAACCCCCGCCGAAGGCAGGGGTTTCGAACGCATCAAGGGAGTGTGACCTTGTTTCCACCCCGTGAGGCGTTTTTCCTCACGAACAAAAAATAACGCAGAACTGGCCCTGTGCCAATCCAGAGAGGGAAATGCTCCAAGGATGATTTTGAAATCACGACGTGGCCTGGCCGCTCTCTTCTTCGATTGGCCATGCCGGTGGGGATGCGTCCATCCCTTCCTGAGCGTTTAGCTAATCTTCATCTCTAAATCATTGCCATCGTCAATGTGCAAATGCGTCACCATGCAGCGTGTCGCACATGTCATATCGTTTGGATCGCAATCAGTTACGCAAACAAAGTATTCCTCAAGTGCATCCCATCGCTCTGAAATTGAACTGTGACCATGTTCATTGTTTAGGGCGTACATAATTGGCTTCCGGGTGGAAAATCTTTAGGATGGAAATAATAATGAGTCAATTTAAGTGTGTCGAAGAATAAACTACTTAGGTTTTTAGTCCTAAGAAGAATTACTTATGGGCCATCGGTCTTTTGGGGGGCGAGCCCTGCATCTGCTCTCAGTTGTTCACTGCTTTCATTGGGAATTCTCAGCAGGCTCCAAAGTTGTTGAAGTGTCTGGACTCTTGACTTGTGCTGATTGCTCAAACTGTCGATGGCTTCCGCAGTCAAAGGATTTGCTCCTTCACAGACCGATCGCCTGCCAAAGCTTCTTGTTTACGTAGCAATTTGTTCCGTGATTGCCCCCTGCATGCTGGGCATCGCTTTGAGCCAAAAACTGCACCAATGGCCCCGTCATGCGGCGATGTTCCAGACGTGGTGATCCTTTGATAACGGTTTTGCCATTACCTGATGGTTATGTTCGCGATCAACTCGCATCCTGAAGGCGTTCAGCGAGTTCAACTCCACTTCGGATTGCTGCTTCTGCTGTTCCAAAACCAGGACCTTCAATCCAGTCACCGCAGAAGCCCACGGCACTGCTGCTGCACCACTGGAGCCTGGTCGGTAGAGGATGATCCAAGGGCTGGGAGGCTCCCCAGCGCATAACACCCAGAGACGTGCTTTTTGTCAGAGCGTGCTGGAGAGCAGGGATGCATCGCAATAACTCAGGAAGACAATGTTGCAGTTCACGTTCTTTTTGTTTCATCAGCGCGGGCTGGCTTTCCGGGGTAATCGCCTCTCCTCCATCGAGGCCGTGAACCACCAGTGCAATGCGTCCATCGCTTTGTGGATGAACCACCAGTCGTTCCACCTGCCAACGTTTGCGGGCTGCTTCGGTCAGCCAGATCTGCCGAGGTAAATCTTGTTGATCGCTGTTCACATGCCCGAGGTCGAGCATCAGGTTCCAGCGCACCGCTGATTGACTGTTTTGCAAGTGATGCAGCACCTCATCCAGCTGTGGATCAACCCCAGCCCGTACCGCCGAGCGCAGAGGCACGTCGCTCCAAGCCAGCATGGCCAGGGATCGAGGATGCGCTAACAGGCTGCCGCTAAGCACGAGGCGACGGGCACTGATGCTCCATCCGCGGTTTTCATCCGCCAGCCACCAAAGGCCATCCCGATGGTCCAGCCAGCGCACACGTGTGCCGAACTGGGTCTTGAGCCCAGGATCCATGGGGAGCAACTGTTCGCAGATGCTTGCCATGCAGGGCACTCCATGCCACCAGCCGCCTGTCGGTGCAGCCGCTCCCGTCGCAGGCACAACACCACCTTGCTCATCCACACCAATCACAGGCCGTGAATCACGCTGCAATGTGCCTGAGATCCGAAGCGGCTCAAGCAGTGTCTCGACATCGGGTGGCAGAGGTTTGCTCAGACTGAAACCTGGAGCACCGTGATCAACACGCCAATTGATGTCGTCCCTGCGACGCCGTGACGCCGTTCGTCCACCGGGGCCACGACCGGCTTCGATGACAACGATGTTGAAGGGTGAATTCAGCTGGGCGAGGCGACCAGCAAGGCTGCATCCCGCTAGCCCAGCTCCAATGATCGCTAAATCAAATTCAGCCATAGGGCTGAATCACATCCAATAGCGCTCTGCTGCTACACGTGAGAACAACCCACCCAGCAGAGCGAGAAGGATTGTCACCCCGAAAAACACGAAATACGCCATCGAACCCGCAGGGCCACAACTGATTTCACGGCTTTCTAACAGCCGAAGACCTGATCAGGCGCCTGAGTCACGAGACGACATCAAAAAATGAGAAGTGGGTCGCCTGAGATTCGAACTCAGGACCAGCCGGTTAAAAGCCGGATGCTCTACCGCTGAGCTAGCGACCCTTCCTGATCCGGGCTTTTTGGCCTGGTTGGGAACGTGCTTTGGCACCAAAAGAAGGTATCACCCGACCGATCGTTCCTCCAAGAGGTCTCAAACTGACTGTCACAGCGATGGGTTCATCCTCTTCTTGCTATCGCGCAGTCTTAAATCCACCCAGCTCTGACGTTCCCCTCTGCAGATGAACGAGCCGCACTCCTGGCCAGAACCACAGATCGATGCATCAGCCTGGGTTGCCACCACTGCCGTGGTGATCGGTGATGTGCGGATGGAACCCGGCAGCAGTCTGTGGCCCACTGCTGTGGCCCGCGGCGATCTCGAGAGGATTCAGATCGGGGCCAACAGCAATGTTCAGGACGGGGCCGTTCTCCATGGTGATCCGGGCCAGCCTGTGCGAATCGGTGCTGAGGTGACGATTGGTCATCGCGCGGTTATCCATGGCGCCACCTTGGAAGACGGTTGCCTGGTGGGTATCGGCGCCATCGTTCTCAATGGTGTGACCGTGGGCGAGGGGGCTCTTGTGGCCGCGGGATCCGTGGTCACACGCGATGTGGCAGCCCGAACAATGGTGGTCGGCACGCCGGCTGTTCTCAAGCGTGAGCTCACGGACGCGGCTGTGGACGAGCAGCGGAACCATGCCCTGCGCTACGCAAAGCTTGCGGCTCTTCATGCTCAGAAGGAGCTCTGATTGCGTCGAATTGGCTCAGGTTCTCTGTTTTGGCCTCATTGATCACACTGGGGTCCGTAAGATCGGCCACGAATTCCCCCCGTACTGAGCATGGTCCGAGTTGCCATCGGCCTGATCCTGATCCTGGCGATCGTCGGCTACTCGGCCTTCAGTGTGATCACCACAGGCCAGGTGTTGGGTATTGACGCACGTCTGTTCCTGGTCGTGGCTCCCATCCTGGCCGCTGTGAGCTGGGCCGCCTTCAACATCGGCCGCGCCGCTGTTGGTCAACTCCAGCTGATGCTCAAGCGCAGCCGCGCCTGAGACTCAGGTCTCTGAAATTCGTAGGGTGAGGGCTGACAACGTCAGCCTTCTTGACCAACGTTCGACCCATCATCGTTCTGGGTGCAGGCCTGGCAGGCACTGAAGCTGCCTGGCAGGTTGCTAGTGCTGGCATTCCCGTCACGTTGGTTGAGATGCGGCCAATACGCCGCTCACCGGCGCACCACAGCAGTGATTTCGCTGAGCTCGTTTGCAGCAATAGCTTTGGTGCCCTGAGCAGCGACCGCGCTGCAGGTTTATTGCAGGAGGAGCTGCGTCGGCTGGGATCTTTGGTGATCGGAACCGCCGATGCCCACGCGGTTCCTGCAGGCGGTGCTCTTGCTGTGGATCGAGGCCGATACAGCGCCGCCCTCACCGAAGCGCTGGATCAACACCCTCTGGTGACGATCGAACGCCGTGAGCAGCTGAATCTTCCGGATGCGGACACGATCACGGTGTTGGCCACGGGGCCCTTAACCAGTGAACCGCTGGCAGAAGACCTGCGCGCCTTCACAGGACGGGCGGATTGCCACTTCTTTGATGCCGCCAGCCCGATCGTGCACGGTGAAAGCATTGATTTGGAGATCGCGTTTCGGGCTAGCCGCTACGACAAGGGTGATGCTGACTACATCAACTGCCCGATGGATCGGGATCAGTACCTTGCCTTCCGCGAGGCGCTGCTGGCGGCAGAACAGGCTGAACTCAAGGATTTTGATCGTGAGGATGCCACCTTCTTCGAGGGATGTCTGCCAATCGAGGAACTCGCCCGACGGGGTGAAGACACGATGCGCTACGGGCCGTTGAAGCCGATCGGACTTTGGGACCCTCGCTGGGGAGACGTCAACGATCGCGATGTTCGCCGTGCCAAGCGTGCTTATGCCGTGGTGCAACTGCGACAGGAAGATAAGGACGGTCGTCTCTGGAACCTGGTGGGTTTCCAGACCAACCTCAAATGGGGGGAGCAGAAGCGCGTGCTGCAGATGATTCCTGGGCTTGCCGCAGCCGAGTTTGTGCGCTTCGGCGTGATGCACCGCAATACCTTCCTGGAGTCACCCCAGCTGCTGGAGCCCACCCTGCAGTTCCGCAGTCGCGCCACGCTGTTGGCGGCTGGCCAGATCACAGGAACTGAAGGCTATGCCGCTGCTGTTGCCGGAGGCTGGCTTGCGGGCACCAACGCTGCACGCCTGGCCAAAGGATTGGAACCGATTGATCTCCCTCCCACGTGCATGAGTGGGGCCCTCACCCACTTCGTGAGCGAGGCGCCAACGGCCAAGTTCCAGCCAATGCCCCCCAATTTCGGTCTGCTTCCGGAGTTGCCCGAGCGGATTCGTGACAAGCGGGCCCGTTATGGGGCCTATCGCGACCGGGCCCTCGCCGACCTCCAACCGATTCAGGCTCTTAACCCCCTTCCTCTCCGGGTATGACGACATCCACCGCCACATCTCGTCGGATTGAGCAACGCTCGTTGCGCTTCGGAATCGGGGTTAACGCGGTGATGACGCTGGCTGGGTTTTCGGCCCATGTGCTGACCGGTTCCACGGCGTTGCTCCTGGATGGTCTGTATTCCGCAGTGCTGGTGGGCTCGTCCCTGATCGCGAGCCGAATTAGCCGCAACGTGGTGAGGCCTCCAGATCGCGCCTGGCCCTATGGATACGAGGGGCAAGAGGCCCTGTATGTGCTGTTTCGCTCTTTGGTACTGCTGGGGGTGATTGGGTTCGGTGTGGGCAGTGCCTCCGCGACCCTGTTGGATTGGTGGCGTGGGGTGCCGATTCCTCCACTACGCCTGGAGCCTGTGGCCTCTTACACCGCAGGGATGACAGCTCTCTGTGGCTTGCTGGCCTGGCGTCACCACAGTGATTGGCGTCGCACAGGCCGGGTGTCGCTGTTGTTGCTCATCGAAGCCCGTAATGCCCGGATCGATGCTGTGATCACCTCTGCCACCGGCCTGGCGCTGTTGGCTTCATCGCTGTTGCACGACACGCCGCTTCAATCAATTGCTCCGATCACCGATGCCCTTGTGGTTCTGGTGGTCAGCCTGGTGTTGCTCCGGGAGCCGGTGTCGGCCTTGCGTGAGGCACTGGCCCAGGCCGCTGGTTGTGCTGCTGATCCGGTGGTGTTGCAACGCACTCGCCGGCTGCTGATGGAGGAGTTGGTGGGGTTGCAGTTGCAGATGATGGACTTCACCGTTCAGCAGCTGGGCCGCACCGCTTTTGTGGTGGTGTACATCAATCCCATGCAGCCACAGGAAAGTGGGGTGATCGATGGTTTGCGTCACCACATCGATGCACGTTGTTCAGCCGATCTCGGCCGTCCGGTGCGTTCGGAGATCATCCTCACGGCCACACCACCCATTCACCAGTCTGAGCTGGAGAGTGGATCGGCTGCTCAGGCCGGCCCCTTAGCGTCGTCGCCAATGAAGCAGNCGATGCCATGAGCGAACAGCAGCCCTGGGATGCCGTGGTGATCGGTTCCGGCATCGGTGGTTTGGTAACGGCAAGCCAGCTGGCGGCCAAGGGTGCCAAGACCCTTGTGCTGGAGCGATACCTGATTCCGGGGGGCAGTGGTGGTGCCTTTAAACGTGAGGGATACACCTTCGATGTGGGCGCATCGATGATCTTCGGCTTCGGCGAGAAGGGCTACACGAATCTGCTCACAAGGGCACTCGCTGATGTCGGTGAGCACTGCNAAACGATCCCGGATCAGGCCCAGCTCGAGTACCACATGCCCGGTGGGCTGCAGATCGCCGTCGATCGCGATTACGAGCAGTTCATTGCTGATTTGTCCGCCCGTTTCCCCCACGAAGCCACCGGCATCCGCCGCTTCTATGACACCTGCTGGCAGGTGTTCAACTGCCTTGATGCGATGCCGTTGCTGTCGCTGGAAGACCCTGCCTATCTCACCAAAGTGTTTTTCAAGGCCCCGCTGGCCTGCCTGGGTTTAGCCCGCTGGCTGCCNTTCAATGTGGGGGCGGTGGCGCGCCAGCACATCAAGGACGAGCAGCTGCTGAAGTTCATCGATATCGAATGCTTCTGCTGGTCGGTGATGCCGGCGGATCGCACGCCGATGATCAATGCCGGCATGGTGTTCTCCGATCGCCATGCCGGTGGCATCAATTACCCCCGTGGGGGTGTTGGTGTGATCGCCGAAAAGCTGGTGAGCGGGCTGGAGCGNCATGGCGGNGAGATCCGCTACAAAGCCCGCGTCACCCAGGTGCTGATTGAAAATGGTGAGGCCGTGGGGGTGAAGCTGGCCGACGGTGAGACGATCCNGGCGAANCGGGTGATTTCCAACGCCACCCGCTGGGACACCTTCTCGGGACAGGACGATGGCTCCAAGCGGGCTGGGCAGGCNCTGGTGGATGGAGCCCACACGCCGGAGAAAGAGCAGTTCTGGCGCCGCCGTTATGTGCCCTCGCCCTCCTTNCTTTCCCTGCATCTGGGAGTTCGGGCTGATCTCATTCCTGCTGGTACCCATTGCCACCACCTGCTTTTGGAGGATTGGGAGCGAATGGAGGACGAACAGGGGGTGATTTTTGTGTCGATGCCGTCGTTGTTGGATCCGGGGCTGGCTCCGGAGGGGCATCACATCGTGCACACCTTCACCCCTTCATCCATGGAGGCCTGGCAGGGGCTTTCCCCCAGCGACTACCGCGCCAAAAAAGAGGCTGATGCAGCCCGCTTGATCCAGCGGCTCGAAGCGATCCTGCCTGGCCTTGGTGATGCCATCACCCACAAGGAGATCGGCACGCCCCGGAGTCATCGGCGCTTTCTTGGTCGCTTTCAGGGCAGCTACGGCCCCATCCCAGCGATGCAGCTTCCCGGCCTTCTGCCGATGCCGTTCAACCGCACGGGGNTNAANAATCTGTACTGCGTGGGNGACTCCTGTTTNCCNGGCCAGGGGCTCAATGCGGTGGCCTTCAGCGGTTTTGCCTGCGCCCATCGGGTCGGTGCCGACCTTGGTTTGAATCCCTGGGCTCTGCCGGCCTGAATCTCTCCCTAATCTCATTGTCTCGCCGNTGGACGATGNCGTCTGACTTTCAGCCCTCTTCAGAAGATCTCGCGCGCTATTTGGAACAGCGGGGTGAGCTCAGCAAGCCTTGGAACCTCCAGATGCTTCGACTGCAGGTGCTGAAGGAAGCCAAGGATTCGATGGACCCGCAGGACTACGTCACCAAGGTGCAGGAAGCCCATGCTGATCTGATGCGGTTGGGGCAGTTCTGGAAGGGACGGGAAGCCGAGGTGTTTGGTGGTACCTACCAACCCCCTGAGCTGATCGAGCCCCTGCCCGGTTCTCCTGAGGATCGCTGATGAGCTCGTCAGCCTCGATCGAACGGTTCGGTTTGTCGCCGCTGATCCGGTTCACGCTGCTCAGCCTTTATCTAGCCCTTGTGCTGCCCTTGCCTTGGCTGGCCCCTGTTCAGTTGAGGGGCGTGATGNTGGTGGGCTTGTTGATTGGTCTTGTTCTGGTGCTGGGGTTACTCAGCGAGCAGGTGGAAACGAATGCTGAGGGCATCTCGGTTCGCTACCCACGCTGGATTCGCTGGCTGTTTCGCCGGGGCTGGTTCATGGCCTGGAGCGACGTNCGNGCGTTGGTTCCTGTCGGTACCAGCCAGGGCGGCACGGTGTATTACGTGAAGGCAGCTGATCTACGCCATCAATTGCTGCCTCAGCGCATCGAGAACTTTGATCGCTTTCTCTCGGTNCTCCAACACAACACAAGCGTCTCAACCGCCGGCATCGGAAGGCTCACTCCACCTTGGACTTACCAAGTGTTGGCCGCCCTTGCGGTGCTGATGGTGGCGGGGGAATGCACCACGGCTGTTGCCCTCTTGAAGGGTTGGATCAGCTTGCCGGCAGGTTATCCAGGCTGAACCTGTAACCCCGCTGGCGAACAGTGGTGATCCCGCCCCCTTCGCCCAGACCGGCCTGCTCCAACTTGCGCCGCAAGGTCAGCACCTGGGTGTCGACGGATCGAGGGCCNCCGCTGAATGGGGGCCATGCCATNCGCAGCAGTTCTTGGCGGCTGCGNACAAGGCCTGGTGGCATCAACAAGGCACACAGCAGNGCGAATTCGCGCGGGCTGAGTTCCACNGGCTGATCGCGAAGCGTCACCTGTCTCAGCAGCAGATGCACNTCAAGAGGNCCAACGGTCACCCGTTCCTGAAGGCCCGTGTGTCCGCGTTTCAGCAGTGTGCGGCAACGAGCTGCCAGTTCCTCGAGGCCAAAGGGTTTGCGTAAGACGTCATCGGCTCCGTCATCGAGAAGTCCAACAACCGGCTCGGCACCACTGCGGGCCGTCAGCACAATGACCGGGCAACGCAGGTGTTCAGACAGCCGCAGCGCNGATCCATGCTCCAAAATCTCGGCACTCACCAACAGATCGGGCGACTGCTCCTGGCACACCTCTCTGGCTTCCGCTGCACTTCCCACGGCAGCAGTGAGNTGGCCGTCTTGACGAAGCCGCTGCACCAGAACTGTGCGCAGGGTGGGATGGGGNTCCACGACCAGGACGCGGGNNGGTTCTTGGCCGCCATTCGGCGTTGGAACCACAATTGGTTCAGCTGTGGGTACGGCAGTGAGGTCGCTAGGAGTGGATGTCACTGGATCGGCCCGGGCGCGCCTACGCTAATCCCAATTTCCTGGCAGGCTGGTAACAGGGGCTGCTGTTGATCCGATGACATCTCTGGAAAACCCAGAAGCCATCAGGCATTTCCAGTCTCTCTGCGATGCCTGTCAGGAATTGACCACTCGCTATCACAGCCCGTCGGAACTGCGGCT
>NZHI01000031.1 GCA_002691345.1 Synechococcus sp. MED650
GGTGAACGAGCAGCCACCCCACGACAGCCATTCCATGGGCGATCACGGATCGATGGAGATGGATCCGGACATGGACATGGATATGGACATGGAGTCCGACACGGCTACCGAACCTGAGCCGACCGTTGACGTGGAACCCAGTGCTTCAGGTTTGGTGGTGTCCGCCACCATCACCGGTGGCTGGTCGGGAACCTTCGCTGGAAACGTCACGGTCACGAACACCAGCGGTGCGTCTGCTGGAACGGATTGGTCGGTGAGTTTTGTCTCCGATGCACCGTTGAAGAGCGTCAGCAACTTTGAGTTCACCAACACCCTGCGAGACGATGGCCGCTACACCGTCAGCCTGAGCCCTAAGTCCTGGTCGGCCCCCCTGGCCGCGGGCTCCGCNCAGAGCTCCTACTACCANGGCTCCGGAGACTTNNNTGATCCGAANCAGGNGTTTGATCTCGCTGCCACGAGCGCCGAAGTGCTTCAGCCGGAGTCGGAGTCGGAGGCTGATCNGTCTGTGGNTGAGCAGCCCGATGCTCCNCAGCAACCGGACGCCAGTGAAATTGTTGAGACCNCNGATAGNGAGANNNCCNATGGTGAGGCCACTCCCGTTGAAGACAGCCCTGTCATTGAAGACAACCTGGTGACNGAAGACGGCACGGTGACCATCGACTACGAACGCCCCAATGGCACCACGNACAAGCGGGTGGTGACCTACTTCGAGGAGTGGGGCATCTACAGCCGAGACGTCAATCTGTCGGACGTCGACGGCCAGTCGATGACCCACATGAACTACAGCTTCTTTGATGTGAAGGCGGATGGGTCGATCACCCTGTTCGATGAATTCGCGGCCCTGCAGAAACGCTTCCCCCAGTCCGATCAGGTCAGCCGCACCTTCAGCTCCAGCGACTACGCCGCCATGGCACCGGAGCTGNTGGANATCTACGAAAACTCAGGGCGCTACACCACCACCCAGAACGGTGACGCCATCACGGTGACATCGGTTCCCGTGGGTTGGAATGGCGTTGGCACNAACGATGCCGGCAACTTCGAGCAGTTGCGTCGCTTCAAGGAACTCAACCCAGAGGTCAACCTTGGCTTCGCCCTGGGCGGTTGGACGCTGTCCGATGAGTTCAGCACCGCCTACGCCACGCAGGAGGGTCGCGACAAATTCGTCAGTGAAACCGTGCGCATTTTCGAGACCTACGANTTCTTCAATGTTGTCGATTTCGACTGGGAGTACCCCGGTGGCGGCGGCAAGGCGGGCAATGCTGTTTCGTCGAGTGATGGTGCCAATTTCGAGCTGGTNTTGCGCGACCTGCGTTCTGCTCTGAATGATCTTTCTGCCGAAACCGGGCGGGAGTTTGAGGTGTCGATTGCCACGGCCGGTGGCGAAGAAAAGCTGGCCAATCTCAACCTCGAAGGGATTGACCCTTACGTCGATTTCTACAACGTGATGACCTACGACTTCCACGGCGGATGGGAGAACGTCACGGGTCACCAGGCCGCCATGACCGGTGATGCCAACAATTACGACGTCACGGGCGCTGTGGACGTTTTTGAGACAGCGGGGATCGAGTTGAGCAAGGTGGTGATGGGCGCTCCGGCCTATACCCGCGCCTGGGGGAACGTCTCTGACGGCGGCAGCTTCGGGTATCAGCAACCTGGATCCGGTCGTGATGCCACCGGCTCGTTTGAGGCGGGCGTTTACGACTACAAGGATCTGCTCGACGACGTTGTGACGGGTACCCGTGATCTCTACTGGGATGACGACAACAAAGCGGCCTTCCTCTACGACGGCGATGAATGGAGTTCGATGGAAACCACCGCCACCATTGCCGGTAAAGCGGCCTACGTGGAAGAGAAGGGTCTTGGCGGAATGATGTTCTGGGCGCTCAGTAACGATGCTGAAGGCGAGGCCAGCCTGGTGGAAGCGGCCGATGATCTGCTTCGCCAGGGAGCCAGCTATGCCGAGGTGATCGAGCGCGCCCCAGAGTTCGACGCCATCATTGGCGGCAACGGTGATTTCAGCCTGTCGGATTTCACCGGCCTGGTTTGATCCGAATCCCTCAAGTGAGGGAGGTTGAGGTGTTTATCCCTCCCTCATTTGAGGGAGGGAATTTCCGTGCAGAGAGATGCTCCGATGTGATCAAGCCTTGCGGAATTCGATCAAGCGGGAAAAGTAAAAGGGTGCTTTGTTCAGGCTGCGGNGCACCAGCTTGAAGCCACANGNTTCNGCCGCTTTCACGATGCCCTCTTCTTTCAAGGTGTACGCCCGGGTGGTCTTGCTGGGGCCGGGGAACAGTTGGCCGATCCCCTTCAGCAGGGCCAGCAGTGGGGTGTAGGGCGCAAAGCTCACGATCAGGCGTTGCTCGGTGAGGCTGCAGAGGTGTTTCACCATCTCCTCAGCTGGTTGCTGGGGGTAGTGGATGAACACATCCAGGCAGCACACCGTGTGGAACGAGCCGCTGAGGCTTTCCAGATCACTGGCGAAGAAGTTGAGCTTGCCCATGTCCAGACCAGCCTCGCGGGCGCGACGGTCGGCTTCCTGCGCCATGGCCTCGGAGATGTCGCTGGCGCTGATCGAGCCGGCACCCATCGCCGCCAGTGGCAGGCTGAGGCTGCCCACGCCGCAGCCGGCATCGCAGAAGCTCGCCTGGTTGAGTTCACCGCTCTCCTTGATCCAGGCCAGCACCTCATCCACGGTTTTCTGGTGACCGATGCGGATGTTGCGCTGCACCTTGTTCACGTCATCGCTTTCGCTGTAAATGCGGTTCCAGCGATCGAAGCCCGTGGTTTCGAAATAACCTTTAACGACCTTTTTCTCGTTCTCCTTTATCTCAAGTGTCTGTTCCGGTGCCACTTTGGTTTGATAATTTCATTTATCCTAACACCAAGCATCCTGTAGGTAAGATTGATTTTGCCTATGTCGCCAGATTGGTAATGGCTTAGTCGTTCCAATCTTGCTCAATTTGTTCTGTCAATCCACTTCGATTGAGTATAGATATTTCGATATTAATTGCCTTTTTGAGGTCCTCCTTGGTTTGACTGCCGAAGATGAAGGCCTGCGGTGTTTTGCTTGGTGTTTGATAAGAGAGCTCGAAATTTGCAGTGGAGCTCGAGTGTTCGAGAAATGTTTTGTACGTGGTTATATTTTCTACAAAATGCTTTGGCTTCTGATTGCTTTTTCCGTGGATAAGCTCCATTAAATCCTGCTTGTTAGATGCGTATATCGGGGTCGTTTCAGCGTCCTCGATGATCCCTGCGTTGTCCATCTGTTTTTTAAGCCATTGTTCGTTGGCGGTTTGCTTTTGCACTGCTAGGCCTTGTCTAAGGAGCTGATAGAGTTCTTTATTTGTTAATGCATTTGTTTTTTTAGTAACGCTTTCTTCGAAAATTATAGTTGCTGTAGTGCCAATAATTGCCGACATTAAAAGTGTGTGTGTAAGGCTAGTTATTAAAACAGTTATGTGATCGAAGATCTTTCTCCCGACAATGGTATCGATCCCATCGTTGAGGATTAAAAATGTCCAGGCTTTGGTGAGGCGCCTCGCCTTGTCTTTGGGACTTGTTTTTGACTTCTTGAAATAGCTTGATGACCAGGCTGTTAATCCGGTGATAATGATTAACAAAATGCTGCACCGTACCACGATTTTATTCTGAATAATTTTGCCTATCAGAGTTGCGAATGGTTTTTTGTTTTGTTGGCTTGCAATGATGATTCCGCCTGTGGTGTAAGGGATGGCGAAGTCGACAAGCTGTAGTCGTTCGGGGGTGATGTCGTGGCAAGACGCGATCAGATTGAATTCGCCGTTTGCTGCACGTGCGACGGCTTGCTCGAAGCTCGGGATTGGTTGAATTGTGTAATTGATTTTGAGTCTTTCGCTAATTCTTCTCCAGATGTCAATGGAGAGGCCTTCGAAATTCTGATTGATTTGATCTGAGCAGGGGAGGAAGTCATCAACTGTTCCAACCTTGACGGTGGTGTTCTCCCAAGATGGGGTCTCGCTTGCCATTGCTGCTGCCCCTGTGAATGCAGCGCTCAATGCCATGCCGGCCAGGCCAAGATTGACGCCCAAGGCTTTGTAGTTCATGGGCTTGATTGTGCATTCTGCCAGGACAATGTTTTGTGCTTGATACTCCAACGAAGCAGATCTTGGATTGATCGGCCATGCAGCGCATCGAAAGTCGAATGGCTGTTTTGAATGACGATGCGAGAAGCAACAGTTGCGCTCCAGATGGCAGCGCCGGGTTCATTGCTCCAGGCCGCCAACCGTTTCACCCCCTCCAGCTGTGGCAGGGTCACTCCCGCGAGAGTGCCGTCCTCCAGCCTGCAGGTGCCGTTCTGCACGAGCAGCACCCGTTCGTCCCAGCGGTGTTCACCATCCGCAAGGCCGTAGGGAGCCAGAGCATCGCTCACCAGCACAAGCTGTTCCGGTGCCAGCCGTTGCAGCAGCACCGCCATCGTCGGGTCCACGTGCACGCCATCGGCGATCAGCCCGAGGGCAATGCCACCTCGCCGGCAGGCCTCCCCTAGCGGCCCTGGGGCCCGGTGGTGGAGGCCTGGCATGGCGTTGAAGGCATGGGTGAGCATTCCCACGCCCTGGTTGAACCCCACGCTGGCTTGCTCCGCCGTGGCGGTGCTGTGGCCGAGCGCCACGCTGATGCCCAGATCCCGCAGGCGCTGGATCACGCTGGAGGCTCCATCCAGCTCCGGGGCCAGGGTCATCAGAGCGATCTCCTGTTCAAATCCGCCGATGCGCTCCTCCAGAGCCTCCAGGTTGGGAATTGCGAGGTGCTCCCTGGGGTGGGCGCCACGGCGCGCCTCCGCCAGAAACGGGCCTTCCAGATGGGCACCAAGCAGCCGGCATCGGCCCAGACAGTGAAGTTGCCTGGCCTCCCGCAGCACCGCAAGCGCTTGCCGCAGCGGCGTGATGCCGCAGGTCACCAGGGTGGGCGCGATCGCTTCGACGCCGTCGCGCCAGAGCAAGTCCAGCAGCTCCAAGAGGCGAGGAAGATCCGTTGGGCCAAGTTCAGGGAAGGCGAGTCCGAGGCCGCCATTGATCTGCAGATCCACCCCGCGAGGGCTCAGCCAGTCGCCGTTCCAGCTTGTAGCTGTGGAGGTGTCCCCAACCACCATTGGCCGGATGTCGATCACCGTGCCCGCTGGGTCGATGTCGAGCGTGTGGCGCAGCGTTCCCTCATGGCCCAAAGGCTGGGGCAGTCGCACGTCGGTGATCTGTTGCATCAGTAATGCACTGGCCTCCAGGGGCGTTGAAGGAGACGATGGCAGTCTTGCCCCTCCTTGCTGTGACGCCAGTGCTCCCTCGAGTTGCCGTTGTTATGGGCAGCGACTCCGATCTGCCCACCATGGAACCTGCCGCCGCCATCCTGCGCGAGCTGGGCGTTGAGGTGGAGGTTCGGGTGCTATCGGCCCATCGCACGCCTTTGGAGATGGTCGAGTTCGCTCGGTCTGCCCGTGATCAGGGTTTCGGTGTGATCGTTGCCGGGGCAGGGGGTGCCGCTCATCTGCCTGGGATGGTGGCGGCCCTCACCACCCTCCCCGTGATTGGTGTGCCAGTGAAGAGCCGGGCTCTTTCGGGTGTGGATTCCCTGCACTCGATTGTGCAGATGCCCGGCGGTATTCCCGTTGCCACCGTGGCCATTGGCGGGGGCCTCAATGCCGGGCTTCTGGCTGCGCAGATCCTCGCTGTCGCCAATGCACCGTTGGCGGAACGATTGGCGCATTACCGCCGCACCCTGCACGATGCAGTGGTGTCCAAGGATGCTCGTCTGCTTGATCTCGGCAGCACGGCGTATCTGGACGGCATGCCACCATCCTGAACCTCAAAACGATGATCACCTGGCCGGCCTGGCTGCGTCTCGGACTGGTGCTGCCGCTGCTGGGGGTGAACGCCTATGTCCTCAAACGGGTATTGGTGCAGTTCGCGCCATTCCCAGGTTTGTTCCTCACCGCTGCTCTGATTGCCTTTCTTCTGGATTTGCCCTGCCGGTGGTTAACCCGGCGGGGATTGTCCAGGTCGTTGGCCATTGCCGCTGTGGTTTTGCTCACCATTGGTCTGTTGACCTTTGCCGCGGTGGAGCTGGTGCCACTGCTGATCGAACAGCTCAGCCAGCTGATCAGTGCCTCACCGTCGCTTCTGGCAGGGGCAGAACAGTGGATCGACCGGGGTCAGCTCTGGGCCGTTGATCACGGTCTCCCTGCGGATTTTGCCGATTTGAGCAGTGATTTGGTGTCCCAGTTCAGCCGAATCGCGACCCAGTTGAGCCAGCGACTGCTGGGGCTCCTCGGTGCCACCGTTGGTACCACCATCAACGTGGTGATCGTGCTGGTGCTGGCGGTGTTTCTGCTGTTGGGGGCAGATCCGATCACCGAGGGCCTCGCGCGTTGGTTGCCGGATCCTTGGCGTGAGCTCGTGCAAACCACCCTGGAGCGCACATTCCGGGGGTACTTCGCTGGTCAGGTGGTGTTAGCCCTGATCCTCAGCGGTGGCCAGTTGTTTGTGTTCACTGCTCTGCAGATTCCTTATGGCGTGTTGTTCGCGGTGCTGATCGGCTTCACCACGTTGATTCCCTATGCCAGTGCTCTTTCCATCGTTGTGGTCAGCGCCATCCTGGCTGTCCAGGATCCCCGCACGGCCCTTGAGCTGCTCATCGCGGCAATCGTTGTGGGCCAGATCGTGGATCAGGTGATTCAACCGCGGCTGATGGGAAGCATCGTTGGTCTTCAGCCGGCTTGGCTGCTGATCGCTCTGCCGATTGGCGCCCGCGTGGGCGCCATTTTCGGTTTGGGTGATCTTCTGGGTTTGTTGCTTGCGGTGCCGGTGGCCAGTTGCATCAAGACCCTGGCCGATGCGGCCCGTGAGGGTGACCTCAGGCCGCGGCAATCAACCCCCGCTCCTGAAGCGCCTTGATCACTAGCTCCACGGAGTCGGCCAGATCCTGCTTGCCGGTATCAATCTTCAGTTCGGGCGTTTCCGGGGCCTCATAGGGGCTGGAGATGCCGGTGAATTCCTTGATCTGCCCCGCCCTTGCCTTGGCGTAAAGGCCTTTCGGATCGCGGGATTCGCAGACATCGAGATCGGCGGCGCAGAACACCTCGAGGAAGTCACCGTCCTCCACAAGGGCGCGGGCCTTGTCCCGATCAGCACGGAACGGAGAGACGAAGGCCGTCAGCACGATCACGCCTGCGTCGAGAAACAGCTTGGCCACCTCGCCGATGCGGCGGATGTTCTCCTCACGATCGGCATCGGAGAAACCCAGGTCCTTGCAGAGGCCATGGCGGATGTTGTCTCCATCCAGCACATAGGTGGCGAGTCCCCGCTCAAACAGGGCTGCGTTCACAGCATTGGCCAGGGTGCTCTTGCCGGAACCGGAAAGTCCGGTGAACCAGAGGATGGCGCTGCGGTGACCCCTCTGCTTCGAGCGCTCGTCGCGGCCCACGGAGGCCTCATGCCAGGCAATGTTGGTGGACGCACCCTTGTTGGTGAGTTCTCCGTAGGTGGGGCTGGCGGTCATGGCCAAGGCATGAAGTGGCGGCCATTCTCACCTAACCCCCAGCTCGTTTCGGCCGGTAGCCGTCCTTGCTGAGCAGCTCGAGAGCCAGGTCCACCTGATCCCCTTGAAGTTCGATCACGCCGTCCTTGCAGGTTCCACCGCTTCCAATCCGTGTTTTGAGCTTTTTCAGCAGAGCCTTGAAGCCTGCCGCATCAAGCTCCAATCCACGGATCATGGTGACCGTCTTGCCGCCCTTGCCGCCGCGGGTGGGTTGCACCCGCACCATTTGCTGAGACTTTGCTGC
>NZHI01000032.1:0-6512 GCA_002691345.1 Synechococcus sp. MED650
CTTCATCCACGGGGCACAGCACGGGCAGGCCGTGCTTCTGGCCGGTATGAAAGTCGTCGACGCCGTGCCCCGGGGCGGTGTGCACAAGGCCAGTGCCGGATTCGGTGGTGATGTACTCGCCGCCGATCACCACGGGGCTGGTGCGATCCAGCAGCGGATGCCGATAGATGAGCCCAGCAAGCAGGGCACCTTTCAGCCTGGCGCGGTGCTTGAGAGGACGCTCCAGGGTCGTGGAAAGCGACTCGATCAGATCGGCTGCCACCACGAGCATCCGGCCGTTGCCATCGTCGACCAGGGCGTAGTCGAGCCGTTCGTTGACGGAGACCGCCAGGTTGGCCGGCAAGGTCCAGGGGGTGGTGGTCCAGATCGCTACCTGAAGGGCCCGCCCAAGGGCGTCCGTCTCGGTGGGCAGTTCCAGGCCCTCCGCTTTGAGTGCATCCCGCAAGGGGATTGGAACCTCCACCGCCGGAAAGGCCACATAGACGCTGGGGCTGGTGTGGCCGTCGGGGTATTCCAGCTCGGCTTCGGCCAGGGCTGTGCGGGAACTGGGGCTCCAGTGCACGGGCTTCAGACCCCTGTAGATGTGGCCTTTGAGCACCATCTCGCCGAACACCTTGATCTGGGCGGCTTCGTACTCCTTCTGCAGCGTGAGNTANGGCTGNTCCCAGTCGGCCCAGATGCCCCAGCGCTGGAAGCCCTTCATCTGGCCATCCACCTGCTTGCGGGCGTAGGCAGCGGCTTTCTTGCGCAGCTTGATCGGCGTCAGCGCCTGGCGCTGCTCTGGGTCCATCGACTGCAGAACCTTCAGCTCGATTGGCAGTCCGTGGCAGTCCCAGCCAGGCACGTAGCGGACCCTGCGGCCATTGAGCACCTGGTACTTATTAATCACATCCTTCAGCACCTTGTTCAGGGCATGGCCCATGTGCAGGGCACCGTTGGCATAGGGAGGCCCGTCGTGAAGCGTGAACGTGGGGCCGCTGTTCTCGAGCCCCAGCGTTCCATCGACTCCGTTGTCGCTCCAAAAGGCCTGCAGTTCCGGCTCGCGCTTCACGGCATTGGCGCGCATGCCGAAACCGGTCTGGAGCAGGTTGAGCGTCTCCTTGTAGGAGGGGCGTCCTTCAGCGGCGGCGTCGCGCGTCTCCTTGCTCACGGGCTCCCTGTCTGGCCTCGGGATTATCAGTCTTCGCCCTCGCTTGTGGTGGGCTCAGGGACGGGTTCGGTTGTTGGCGTCGGTGCCGCCTGCTCCTTGTCGACTGGTTCGGGGCGTACCCACTTCTTCCCAGATACGCCTGATTTTCCAGCAGGCTTCAGCTGTTTGGCCATGCTGCCGAGTCCTTCCCCGAGGCGTCCGGCCGCCGTGCCCAGCTGTTGGATGCTGGTTGTCCAGTGATCGATGGAGCCAAGGCGTTCCTGTTCAGCGTCGCTCAGGCTGTTCCATCGGGAACGGCCGACTTCGCTGCTCAATCGGCCGATCAGGAGGCTGGCGAAGAGAACCGCCAGCGTTGGGGCGCCGCGAAGGCGGTCGCTGCTGGTGACCAACACGAGCCCGAGCAGCAGCACCACAGCGCCCCAGACGCCATCCCGAGGGCGGCTGAGTTCCACCGCCAGGAGTGGGAGCAGCAGCAGGGCCAGGCCAAACAGCAGGCACAGATCGCCGCTGAGGGTCGCGAGCATGATGGGTCCCCATGGCTATCCCCATTGTGGGACGCTCTCTAGAGTTAAGCCTTGCCCATCTGGCGGAATTGGTAGACGCGCTGGTTTTAGGTACCAGTGGCTTCGGTCGTGGGGGTTCAAGTCCCCCGGTGGGCATTCCTTTCCCTACCGTGGTCATGGACCGTTTCAGAACATTTGTCTGACCCCCGGATGCTTCAGAGCCCTGCTCAACATCAGCAGCCTCGTCCGGTGGGAGCAGTGCATCGCTCGGTCCCCCGCGAATTTGTTGATCCTCCGGCGCCGTGGAACCCCACGGTTGCCCTTTTTTTTGGCGGATACGCCTTGGCCGTGCTGACTGTTCTGGGCTGGTTTGCCTGGGGATGGCCGCTACCGCTGCTGTTGTGCTCTGGGTTTTTGGCGTTGCACCTGGAGGGCACGGTCATCCATGACGCATGTCATAACGCTGCTCATCCCAACCGTTGGATCAACCAGGCGATGGGACACGGGTCTGCCCTTTTGTTGGGGTTCAGCTTCCCGGTGTTCACGCGGGTTCACTTGGAGCACCACTCCCATGTGAATGATCCGAAAAACGATCCCGATCACATCGTCAGCACGTTCGGCCCGCTTTGGTTGATCGCCCCCAGATTTTTCTATCACGAGTGGTTTTTCTTTGAGCGACGGCTCTGGCGTCGCTGGGAGCTGATGCAGTGGGGGCTTGAGCGCAGCGTTTTCATTGTGATCGTGGCCGCTGCAGCGCGTTTTGATTTTCTGCCATTCGTTTTCAACTGTTGGTTCGCTCCAGCTCTGATGGTGGGCGTCACCTTGGGGTTGTTCTTTGATTACCTCCCCCATCGGCCTTTTACGTCCCGCAACCGTTGGACCAACGCCCGGATTTATCCAGGCAGGCTGATGAACTGGCTGATCATGGGGCAGAACTACCACCTGGTTCACCACCTCTGGCCCTCCATTCCCTGGTTCGAATACAAACCTGCTTACGAAGCCACCAAGCCACTGTTGGATTCCAAAGGTTCACCGCAGCGTCTTGGCATTTTTGAGACGCGATCTGATGGTTGGAATTTCCTCTACGACATCTTGGTTGGCGTGCGCAGTCATCAACGCCGAAGAGGCAAGCTCCGGAGCTTCGCAAGGTTCATGCCTGGCCGTGGTCTCCGGCGCCATTGGCTCGGTTTCGTTGACCGAATTGCGATCAAAACCGAGCCCAAACGTTGGATGGCCCGCTGATCATTCAGCGAGGATTTTGGGAACTCTGAAAAAGTCTCCTTCCCGCTGTGGTGCTTGGTTGAGAATGTCCTCTCGCACGGGTGTCGGTTGAACACCATCCGCTCGGGTGACGTTGGTCACTTCCACGGCTCTGGTGGTTTCGGGCACTCCTTCGGTATCAACCTGTTGGAGTTGACCGACATAGTCGAGGATTGCTTCCAGCTGGCCGGTGTAGGTGGCGATCTTGTCCTCAGGCAGGTCGAGGCGGGCGAGTTTGGCCACCTTGCGTACGTCGTCGCTTGAGATTTGGCTCATGCCTCGCTCAGGAAGTTGCGCAGATCCTCGCTCAACGCGGTGGCCGCTGTCTCCAGTAGGGCCTTGCCGTGCTCAGCCGTCGCGAGAGAAGGGTGTGAGCCCATGCGGCCATCAGGGTGGCGGCGGCGGAAATCCTCCGGTCCATGAATCGGACCTGCTGGGGCAGGGTCTGGCAAGGGACGCTGTTTGCTCGTCAGGCTGGGCTCCACCGCCAGCGTGACGGCGATTTCGCTCGGCGTGGCGTGGTGCCCTTCCTTGTTGCCGTAGAGGTCCCTCGCCTGACGCATGACGGGCCCTGCCATGAACCAGTTGGCCAGACGACAGCGCAGTTGAGGTGCCACCGGCATGTCGCGGCTGGCAGCCGTGCCGTGGGCCTGAGCGAAGGCTGCTTTAGCGGTGGCGATGTTGCCGCCGTGGCCATTGATCACGAACACCCGTTCGAAGCCATGCCGGCCGAGGGAGAGAACGAGATCGTGCAGCACCGCAAGAAGCGTGGCCGGTTGCAGACTCATGGTTCCTGAGAAACCGAGATGGTGCTCAGCCATGCCGAAAGGCTGGGCCGGTGTCACCAAGACACCCGTGAGGCGACCCACTTCGAGGGCCACTGCTTCGGCTGTGAGGGCGTCAGTGCCGATGGCGCCGGTTGGGCCATGCTGCTCAGTGGAGCCAAGGGGAATGATGACCCCTTTGCAGTCCTTGAGATACGCGTCGACCTCGGGCCAGCTGCGTAGAGCCAGGCGGATGGACTCGGAGGATTCGACTGCGCCAGGGAATGCACCGTTCATCCAGAGTTCGGCATTGCCTCCGATGATCGCGCAATCGGGAGACTCAGTGGGCTGTTCCGTTGCCGTCGTATTTGTCGGTGTTGTAGTAGCCGCCGCGGGTTCCGAAGAAAAGGCAGGCCAGTGGGAACAACACAATGCTGGCCAGAAGCACTGTTCCGAGGTTGAAACCGGAGGTGGCGGCGTTCATCGGGGTCCCATTCGATGAGATCAGTCTGGCGAGCTTGAACCTTCCGGGGGTTGTTTGCGACGACCTGCAAACAACCGGATCCAATGTCCGCGATCAGGCGTCTGCAGCCTGCGTTCAAGTTGATTGAGAAATCGGGTGCCCCGGAATGTTGTTCGCCAGATGCTTTGGTGTGATCGGATCACGTCGTCTGTCATGGCATCGATGCGGCGTTTTACCGCCTCGCTCTGAATTCTTCGATGCGCAGATTTCACCAGTTCAACAATATTGCACGTCTGGAGAAAATGCTCGTAGGAATCTTGATATCTTTTGGTCGCTGCCAGTTTTGAAAGGATAGAGATGAAAAAGNGTCTTTGCTTTTTGTTCTCCTTTGGTANTAGCCAGCCATTGCGATTGTCTTTGAAGGGGCGCGGTTGTTGAGTCGCGCGAGGCTGGAAAAGTTTGAGTGCATACTCCACTTCGCTGCGAACGATTTGGTGGAGAATCCAGGATGCTGGCGTGTCGTGATTGGGTTGGAATTCGTCAGTTTTAATNTTACGCAGGTGCTGGGGTATGTTTTTCTTCGAAATGCCGCTTTCTGTTTTCTCCCACAATAGATTTTTTCCGCGATTAGAGCAAAGAATTGCATGTTTTGGATTGTCGAGCTTNGGNGCGTGGCATCGGATTTCTTGTAAGCCACAGTCATAGCGGAACATGCTCTTGCCCTGGCTTTGCTTGAGCAGAATGCTTGCGCCTGTTAGGTCTGTAATAGGTTGTGCGTGATGTTGGCCATAGCTGCACAGCCAGTTGATGAACATCACATCGAAAGGCTGGATGGNCCCCAGGTGATCGGTAACGGCTTGCTCGGGCTGATTGGAAAACCAGTATTCGTCTACATCCACCACNAGGCAGTGGCTGGATGAACTGCTTTTTGATGCAGCGTTTAACAGTGCGGCGTAGGATCCTTTCTGGCGGTGATATTTCTGTGGGTGGTCGGTGTTGAAGATGTGCACATTGGGATGATGCTGCGCGATCTGTTTGAGAATTCTTGGCGTTTGNTCTTGGCAATTATTGATTCCGACGAATAAATGNGCGAAGCCTAGNTGTAGATAGTGATGAATAAATTTTGCGATGTANGCCTCTTCATTTCCGGCAATGGCGATGACGTCACAGCTGTTGGGAGCAATGGTTGCGCGATCACGCAGTCGTTGTGAAGCCTTGCGCACCATGGCCTCTGGCTTTCCTTTCAACTTCAGGCGTTCGATTCCTCGATAGCGCAGGAGGTTGATCATTGGATTGTTCACAGTCCTCCTTGGGCGTTGAGATTAGGTCTGCTGGTCCAGGTCAGGATCGTTGGTATCGCTCAGCTCCAGCCACTNCCTCAGCCATCCCGTGAGCCAGATGAACGGCAGCGTGTCNGTGAGCGCCGCCAATACTTTGAACAGATATCCACTGGCGATAAAGCTGATCAGCTGAGGCATCACGGAGCGTTCTGGTTGCACAGGGAGCACATGGGCTCCGTAGTGGCTGATCAGAACCACGGCACTCGTGTCCACGAGTTGGCTCACCATTGTGGAGCCGTTGTTGCGCAGCCAAAGCGCTTTGCCGTTGGTGAGCTGTTTCCAAAAATGAAACAGCCGCACGTCAACGAACTGCGCTGTGAGATACGCCACCATCGAGGCTCCCACCGAGCCGAAGCTGAGCTGCTGAATGGTGCGGAAGGTGGAGTCATCTGTGCCTGCCATCCCTGGCAGCAGGCCACCAAGCCAGAGGATCAGCAGCACCCAGCCGTTGAGAAGGAGCCCCACCCAAACCACTTGATTGGCTTTCCGTTCGCCCCACAGTTCGCTGATCAGATCTGTGCAGAGGAACGTCACGGGATAGGGAAGAGCGCCAACGGCCACCACGATCGGCCAGTTGCCGATGCTGCCGAGTTGCAAAAACCGGGTCAGGCCAAGGATGTTCAGCATTCCTAGGGTGCCCAGGAACAGGCCTGCCAGCACAAGAAACACGCCATCCCGTCGAGCCTGGAGGTTGCTGTCCAAAGGCTGCAGACGTCAAGCTGACCTCAGCGTGACTGCCTGTCAGCAGCCTGTCATCGTTATTGCTTCGCTTCGCTTCGATTTCTTTGCGCGTCCGGCGGAGGTCGTTGCCCCTGAACTGATTGGTTGCCGCTTGGTGAAACGCCAAGACCGATGGCAGCTTTGCTNTGGGGNGTGATTGTGGAAACGGAGGCNTATTCCCAGGACGACCCCGCCTGTCACGGCTATCGGCGCAGGACGCCCTCANAACGAAACCCTGTTCGGTGAGCCAGGNCGGTTTTATGTGTANGTCAGCTATGGCATTCACCACTGCGTGAANGTGGTCACCGATCG
>NZHI01000032.1:6517-15547 GCA_002691345.1 Synechococcus sp. MED650
ANTGGGCCAATGGGGNTCTGCTGAGGGCCGCTGCACTTCCGGCTGAACCGGAGCGCATTGCGGCAGGCCCCGGCTTGCTGGCGCGGCGGTTTGGCCTTGATCGAACCGATGACAGCCGTCCGGTGACGGGCGAACATGACCTGTGGATGGCCCCGAGGCCAGACACATTTGCCANCCTGGATCTTGTGACCACCACCCGAATCGGTATTTCACGGGGCGAGACCCGTCCGTGGCGGTGGTATTTGCGCAGTAGCCGCAGTGTCAGCCGCAGGGCCCCTGGCGATCGCATGCCNGCGAGGGATCAATGTTGGATGCCCANTGAGGAGGAGAGGCCATGACCGGATGGCACCATCGCCACATCCTCGATTTGGCGAGCTTCTCACGCGAGGATTTCGCTGCGGTGTTGGAGCTGGCGGAGCGATTTCGCTCGCTTCCCGTCACCGGTGCTCGTCGGTTGCCGGCTTTGCAAGGGCGGCTGGTGGCGACTCTCTTTTTTGAACCAAGCACCCGCACCCGCAGCAGTTTTGAACTGGCGGCCAAACGCTTGTCGGCGGATGTGATGAGCTTTTCGCCCTCCAGCAGTTCCCTCAGTAAGGGNGAAAGTGTGCTGGACACAGCACGNACGTATGTGGCGATGGGAGCTGATGTGCTGGTGGTGCGCCATCGCTCCACGGGTGTACCGCAGCAGCTTGCTGACGATTTGGAGCAACTTGGTGAGCGCACAGTGGTGCTCAACGGTGGGGATGGTTTGCACAGTCACCCCAGTCAGGGACTGCTGGATTTGCTCACCCTGGCCCGTTATTTCTCCCCTCAGCACCCGATGCCGGAAGCCCTGCAGGGCCGGCGCATTGTGATCGTTGGAGACATCCTTCACTCACGTGTGGCCCGGTCCAATCTCTGGGCTCTGACGGCCTGTGGTGCTGATGTGGTGNTGTGCGGCCCCCCGAGCCTTCTACCGGCAGAGTTTGCGTCTTTTGTGGATTGTCCTCCTCCGGGTCGACAACCTGATCCGGTTCCGTCGCGCGGCTCGATCTCGGTGGAGCGTCGGTTAGAGCATGCCTTACCGGGAGCTGATGCTGTGATGACCTTGCGGCTCCAGAAGGAACGCATGGGGCAACAGCTGCTGACAACCCTTGAGCGCTACCACCGTGATTACGGTCTCAGCCATGAACGCTTGAAGCTTTGCGGGAAGGATGTTCCCGTTCTTCATCCTGGACCTGTCAACCGTGGCGTGGAGCTCACGGGTGNTCTTTTGGATGATCCCCGCCGAAGCCTTGTTGAAGAACAAGTGAAAAATGGGGTGCCGACGCGAATGGCGCTGCTTTATTTGATGGCCTCGGCTGAGTCGGCTACAGANCCCTCGCTTGTGTCAAGCAGNTCNTGAGTATGCGGTACTCCCGTGACCTGATGGGAGTAGTAATCCATGGCTGCTTTGAGGGCGGCATCCGGTTCTGCGATGGATGGTCCCTCTCCCGCCTGCATCGGGAAATGGGCATCTGCGGCATCNAGAGCCATGTGCTGGCTTGGCATGCCGGTGAGCAGGATGGATGCGCGTTGCTGGGTTAGCAGCGCAAAGATCCACTTGATCGAGAGAGAGATGCGGTTCTCCCAGTCGGGGATCAGCACAAGGTGAATGAAGGCCCAGAGGATCCAGCCAATGCCATCGGCGAAGCGCAGTCCNCGCAGATCGGCGACGGCGCTGGCCCGATCGAGCACAGCCATGCTGCCGAAATCGAAGTAATTGAAGGTTGGTCTGGGCCTGTCAGCCACGATGGCGGCGATGTCTTTGCCGATGAAGGTGCCGGCCTGTTTGGCAGGAGCAGCCATTCCGGGCAGAGGTTTGCCGTTGGCCGTGTGGCTGTAGCTGCTGAGATCNCCGGCCACACGGATCTCTGGGTGTTGAGCGATCGAGAAGTCGTGCTCGACGACCACGCGACCGCCACGGTCGACCTCNCATCCTGTGGCTTCGGCAAGCTTTTTGCCAAGGCTGGAGGCACGCACGCCGGCAGTCCAGATCACGGTGGCAGCCTGAATGCGGACGTCCCCATCGGGTGTGCCGATGATCACCTCTCCAGGCCGCATGGTCTGGACACGACCCTTGGGCAGAAACTCAATGCCATCAGCCTCCAGCGACTTCAGGGCTGCTGACGACAACATCTCCGGCATGGCCCTCAGCACGCGATCACCTGGATCCACCAGGACGATCCGGGTCTTGGTGGGATCGAGCTGTTTGAAGGCGTTGTTGAGGGCCCATCGCATCAGCTCGGAAACGGCACCCGCCATTTCGCAGCCGCTGGGGCCAGCCCCCACGATCACAACCGTCTGGAGGAACTGACGCGCGTCAGGGTCTGGAGTTTGCTCTGCTTGTTCCATCGCCATCAGCAAGCGGCGACGGATCTCTTCAGCGTGCTCGAGGATCTTCATCGGGGGCGCAAAGGTGCGCCATTCGTCGTGGCCGAAGAACGTGCTGCCGGATCCTGCGGCTAACACCAGGTGGTCGTAGCTGTANGCCTTGCCGTTGAAGACGATCTGCTTGCCTTCTGGGTTCACCGCTGTGACTTCACCCAGCAGCACTTGAACGTTGCTCTGCTTGCCCACGAGCTCGCGAAGGGGTGTTGCAATGTCTCCACGGGACACAAGACCAGTGGAGACCTGATAGAGCAACGGTTGAAAAAGGTTGAAGTTGCGCTTGTCGATCAGGGTGATGCGCACGTCTGCCTTGGCGAGAGCNTTGCAGGCGTGAATGCCGGCAAAACCACCGCCCACGATCACAACATGGGGCGCATGGCGAAGACGCTCTTCCGGTGGTTCGAGTTCTAGGAAGTAGTGATTAGCCGCCATTGGGAAGCGTTTTCGATCCTTCCCAAAGGGTATGAATTCAGTGCTTGTTTGTCCGTATCTCGTGAGCACGCACGCATGCCAGGGGCCTGCTTACAGCAACTTGAAGGCCTCCAGGAAGAGTCCGTAGAGAAAGCCGATTCTGCTGAGATCCAGCATCTGCTGGGGAACCTTCCATTCGGATGCGTCGCTCCGCGTTCGACGCACGGTCAGTTCGGTGCCGAGAACCACAATGAGTGCCGCCACGGGATCCATTTGTCCCAGTACGCCAGCCACAGAGGTGATGGCACTCCCCAAAAAAAATCCACCGAGCCCGGCTATGGCTAACAGGGAATAGCGACGCCAGGGATTGATGGCCCACTGATCNAGGCGTTCAACTGTGCGGCCGACACTGATTTGNAGGCGNGTGGATTGNAGCCTTCTTCCCATGGATTGAATGATGGAAGAGGCAGGGTTGAACTCCGGTGATCCCCATCACCCGGCCCAGAAGACCTGCCCAGCACTNTTTACACCACAGGTGGAGGGTNTGCAGGTTTCAGCTACTACAAATAGTGGAATTCCAATAAAAAACCCAGGTCATCGCCTGGGCCGAGTGATGGGGACTGGCGAAGCAAAGCCANGCTTTCTGGTTTTTGCAAGCACTTGCGCTGAAGTTATTTGGTCTCAGCTTTCGCCTTTCTGGACGACTTGCCCTCGAGAAGCTCCAGCAGCGCTTCCATTTGTGCCATTACGCCACGCACCTCTCCTGCCTCGGGTAGCAAGCCGTCTTCCATGACGCCTTGATGCATTTCCCTTAGTTCCTGGCGGATATAGCGCANGTGGCTCACCACCTGCTCACGTTTCGATTGCGACATCGACAACAGGTCATTTCACCCTTCCCTTTTACTGCATGATGTGTCAGCTGTGTTGNTTGCCGCGCCGCGCCCATGCTCCCGCCGTGGCCAACAATGTGAAGGTGATCAACGCCGTCGGTCGCATCAAGGTGCTGAATAAAACGACAAGGCCAAGACCTGCCCAAAGGGGCGCACCCCTCCAAATCCGAGTGGAGAATAGGGGATTCGAACCCCTGACCTCTGCGGTGCGATCGCAGCGCTCTACCAACTGAGCTAATTCCCCGCCTCTCAACGCTAGCGGTCCTGGCCTGCGTCAAAATGAACTCAGCTCAATGCTGAAAGGGCCGATGGTCACCCAGGACCAGCTTGAAGCTTTTGATGAAGGCTCGACTGCGGAANTGGCTCGCCGCCTCGAGGAAGACGACTACCCAACTCCTTTTGATGGCCTGTCTGATTGGCATCTGCTCCGAGCTCTCGCCATTCATCGTCCAGAGCTGACGCTTCCCTACCACCATCTGGTGGATCAGGAACCTTTTGATGAGGACTGATCCCTCAGGCCCTTTGTGGCGTAAGCGCATCCTTGTTGCAGCNAGCGGCAGCATCGCTGCCGTGAAAACTCCGGCACTGGTTAGTGCGCTGGTCAAGGCAGGCGCTCAGGTTCGCTGTTTGGTCACAGCCAGTGCGGCTGAGCTCGTCAGCCCCGTGGCGCTGGCGAGTCTCAGTCGTCACCGCTGCTACCAAGAGTCAGATCAGTGGGATGCAAGCCGGAGCCGTCCGCTGCANATCGAATTNGCGGAATGGGCGGAATTACTCATCGTTGCTCCACTCAGTGCCAGCAGCTTGGCCCGCTGGAGTCAGGGTTCTGCTGATGGCCTTTTGGCCAGTGTTCTGCTGGCTTTTGAGGGCACAGTTCTGGCTGTTCCCGCCATGAATACCGCCATGTGGGCACATGTGGCTGTCCAGAGGAACTGGTCTTTGGTTCAAGAGTTTCCCCGCGTGATTCCGCTGCTGCCAGCCACGGGGCTTCTGGCTTGCGATCGGATCGGGGATGGCCGAATGGCGGATCCGGCATTGATCGAATTAGCGGCTGGCTCCGTGTTTAGCCGTGGCGACGGCACCAGTTGTGCCGATCGCGATTGGACGGGGCAGACCTTGCTCGTTTCGGCTGGCCCAACCCTTGAGGCGATTGATGCCGCGCGGGTTTTGACCAATCGCAGCAGTGGGCGCATGGGGGTGCTGTTGGCCCAGGCGGCCCGCTTTCGAGGTGCCGTCGTCAAGCTTGTTCATGGCCCGTTGGACCTTCCCAAGGCCTGGTTNGAAGGTCTTGAGTGCGTTTCGATCACATCCGCGCANGAACTCAGNTTGGCGATGGGNCAGGNCTTGCCNGATGCTGACCGGATTGTGATGACGGCGGCAGTGGCTGATCTCCGCCGGCAACAACCTGNTCAAGGGAAGCTTCCCAAAANGCAGATCCAGGACGCTCTCGCAGGGGGCTGGGTTGAGGTTCCTGATCTGTTGGCAGCATTGTCGCGACAACGACGCAGCAATCAGCTTTTTCTGGGCTTTTCTGCCCTTGTTGGAGACAACGAGCAGCTGCTCGAACGGGCAGAGGCCAAGCGCTTATNGAAAGGCAGCGATCTGATGTTTGTGAATCCGATCGACAGGATCGGCCAGGGATTTGGTGATCAGCTCAATGGTGGTTGGCTGCTGGGCGANGGTTGGTCGATGGAGCTGCCAGTGATGCCGAAGCTTGCTCTCGCACACCGGTTGCTCGATGTTCTTCGAGAGCCTCAGGCTGCGGCGTCAATCGAATCCTGACCGAGGAGGTCAATGAAGGTGCGCAGTTGTAAACGAGGGATATANGGCCAGCCTCCGTTTTTCTCCATTCCTTGAAGAAGGCTGAAAAGCTTCTGGCGATTCTCGGGCAAGCTCTGTCTGAAAGCGCCGTCCTGAACGTCTCGGTGAAGGGCCTCGAGTTTCCTTAGAAGCATGAGCAGCGCTTCCGAGTCGCCACGCAGCTCTTCTGCGATCTGGTTCAGAGATTCCAGGGCGGTGACCATCCGTTCTTCGGTTGAAGCAGCATCTTTTGAAGTCACGCGCTTTCGACAAGTTGTTGAGAGCTGCAAAAGGCTAGCCCTGTCCCCAATTTTGGCCTTGTAAGATCCNNAGCTGACGGTGTTTTCCGTCTGTACAGCGTTCAGCCATTTGGCTTCTCCCATGCGCATCCGTCCTCTGCTGGCCGTCGTGCTGGCGCTTTGTCTCGCCTTTTTCACCACAGCCTGCAGTGGTGACAGCGAAGCCGTTCAGCGTGGCGCGTCCAACGTCACCTACGACGACATCCACAACACCGGCAAAGCCAACGATTGCCCCACGATCGGCGATTCAGCCCGTGGATCCATTCCTCTGGCNGTCGGAGGCAGCTANGAGCTGCGTGAAATTTGCATGCACCCCGTTCAGGTTTATGCAAAGGAAGAGCCCAAAAACATNCGCCAGCAGGCTGAATTCGTAGAAGGCAAGATCCTCACCCGTTACACATCAAGCCTCGATGCGGTCTTCGGTGATCTCACCGTGACTGAATCAGGTCTCCAGTTCAAAGAGAAAGGTGGCATCGACTTCCAGCCCATCACCGTTCTCGTNCCCGGTGGTGAGGAGTTCCCCTTCACCTTCTCCAGCAAGTCTCTGGATGCAACGGCTGATGGTTCCGCCATCACCACCAGCACCGACTTTTCCGGCACCTACCGCACTCCGAGCTACCGCACGAGCAATTTCATTGATCCCAAGGGTCGTGCTCTGACAACCGGTGTGCAGTACGCCCAAGGCTTGATAGCTCTCGGTGGCGATGAAAAGGACCTCGAGAAAGACAACAACAAGCGCTACATCGATGGTGTCGGCACCATGAGCTTGTCGATCACCAAGGTTGATCCCGAAACTGGTGAATTCGCTGGCGTGTTCAGCGCCATCCAGCCTTCCGATTCCGACATGGGCGGGCGCGAAGTCGTGGATATCAAAATCACCGGTGANCTTTACGGCCGCCTCGAGGAGGNCTGANCTCNTTCACTGGTNNGATNGAAAGGGGGNNTTTGCCCCTCTTTTTTTTNTGGGTTACAGATCTGCNGTGATCTGGGAGAATCNCNCGGTCTTTCTGCATTGCCATGACCGCCAGCGCTNCCGCTCCTGCTCAGCGATCCGGGGTGATTGCTCCCTACGGCGGCACGTTGGTGGATCTGATGGTGCCCGAGTCAGAACGCGCCACGGTGAAGGGCACCGCGACCAAAACCATCGAGTGCTCAGATCGCAACGCTTGCGATGTTGAGCTGTTGTGCGTTGGTGGTTTTTCTCCTCTGCGTGGCTTTATGCACCAGGAGGATTACGACGCTGTCGTGAGCGGCCATCATCTGGCNGCTGGCCAGTTGTTTGGACTGCCGATCGTGATGGACACAGATCGCGATGATGTGGTGGTTGGTGACACCGTTCTCCTGACNTACAAAGGCCAGGACCTGGCTGTGCTTCAGGTGGAGGCGAAGTGGGCGCCCGACAAGGTGGCAGAGGCCAAGGGCTGCTATGGCACGACGTCCATCGAGCATCCCGCTGTGCGGATGATCACGATGGAGCGCAAATGTTTCTATCTNGGTGGCTCCATCAAGGGCCTTGCNCTGCCGGAGCGGGTTTTCCCCTGCAAAACCCCCGCTGAAGTGCGTTCTGCCCTGCCCGATGGCGAGGACGTGGTGGCCTTTCAGTGCCGCAATCCCATTCACCGTGCCCACTACGAACTGTTCACGCGTGCGCTGCATGCCCAGAACGTGAGCGAGAACGCCGTTGTGCTGGTTCATCCCACCTGCGGCCCCACTCAGCAAGACGACATCCCCGGCTCCGTTCGTTTTCAGACCTACGAACGTCTGGCCGACGAAGTGAACAACGACCGGATCCGCTGGGCTTATCTCCCCTATGCCATGCACATGGCAGGGCCTCGCGAAGCCCTTCAGCACATGATCATCCGCCGGAATTACGGCTGCACCCACTTCATCATCGGCCGAGATATGGCTGGCTGTAAGTCGTCGCTCACCGGTGACGACTTCTACGGCCCTTACGACGCACAGAACTTTGCCAAGGAGTGTGCCCCAGAGCTCACGATGGAAACGGTTCCTTCGCTCAATCTCGTTTACACCGAAGAGGAGGGTTACGTGACGGCTGAGCATGCCGAGGCACGCGGACTCCACGTGAAGAAGTTGAGCGGCACCCAGTTCCGCAAGATGTTGCGTGGTGGTGAGGAAATTCCTGAGTGGTTTGCCTTCAAGAGCGTGGTTGAGGTGCTTCGCGCCGCCTGATCCCTGAGGACCCGTTTAACATTCCTTCATCTGCGAGGTGATCCGTGAACAAGCGTTGGCGAAATATCGGTTTGGGAGCCTTGTTGGTTCTAGCGATCGTCGTGATCGCTCCTGCCTTCATGGGTGGTGGTGGCAGCCAGCCACAGGTCAACACCATGCGCTACAGCGAATTCGTTGAAGCGGTGAAGGATGATCAGATCAGCCGTGTTCTGATTGCTCCGGATCAGGGAACAGCTCAGGTTGTGGAGAACGACGGTCGTCGGGCTCAGGTCAACCTGGCTCCCGATCGCGAGCTTCTGGGCTTGCTCACTGAGCACAGCGTCGACATTGCTGTTCAGCCAACCCGTCAAACGCCGGGCTGGCAGCAAGCCGCTGGAAGCCTGATCTTCCCGTTACTGCTGCTGGGTGGATTGTTCTTCTTGTTCCGCCGCGCTCAGGGCGGTGGTGGCGGCAACCCTGCCATGCAATTTGGCAAGAGCAAGGCCCGCGTTCAGATGGAGCCTTCCACGCAGGTCACTTTCACTGATGTTGCCGGGATTGAAGGTGCAAAGCTCGAACTGACCGAAGTCGTCGACTTCCTCAAAAACCCTGATCGTTTCACGGCCGTTGGAGCCAAAATTCCGAAGGGTGTTCTGCTTGTCGGCCCTCCAGGCACCGGTAAAACCCTCCTGGCCAAGGCCGTTGCTGGTGAAGCTGGCGTTCCCTTCTTCTCCATCTCCGGTTCCGAATTTGTTGAGATGTTTGTGGGAGTGGGTGCGAGCCGGGTTCGCGACCTGTTTGAACAGGCCAAGAAAAACGCCCCTTGCATCGTTTTCATTGATGAAATTGATGCTGTAGGTCGCCAACGTGGAGCTGGCCTCGGCGGTGGCAATGATGAGCGTGAGCAGACGCTCAACCAGCTGCTCACTGAAATGGACGGTTTCGAGGGCAATACCGGAATCATCATCGTTGCCGCCACCAACCGCCCTGACGTGTTGGATGCGGCCCTGATGCGTCCTGGTCGCTTTGATCGCCAGGTCACCGTTGATCGTCCG
>NZHI01000033.1 GCA_002691345.1 Synechococcus sp. MED650
CGGGTTTGCTCGACGATCCTGGCTTTCAGCACGCCCTGAGGAACAGGACCTACTTCGATCACAAGGCCGCAGGGCCAGCGTTCCACCAGAAATCCCGTTTGCTTGGCATCGCCTTCATGCAAATAAATGGGCAAGCCAAGCGACCGCTGCACCAGGGCTGCGAGAGCCAGATCCGATGGACGTCGCCCATACACCACCAAACAATTGCCCATCGCTGCGGTGGTGCTGTGCAGGTCGATCACCACCCTGCAGGGATCGAGCCCCCCCGGTGCATAAAGCCGCATCAATTCCCGAGCTCTTACAAGCTCCTGCTCCTCTCCATCCCCTTCCAGAANCTCGNTACGAAAACTGCGGTTGAGATCACGATCGATGTAACGGCGGTTGGCGGCCAGGGCCTCAGGATTGCCAATCACCTGTTGCACCTTGAGGCCATGGGTCGTCACCAATTCGGGTTGTTGCGTCCATTGCTGCAACAACCAGGGAGCATTCAGCTCATTGCCATGGGTCCCGCCGACCACCAGGACATCGAAGGGGGACATCAGACATCGACATGCTCTGTGCTGACTGAAGCACGTTCCACAGAGAGGATGGAACTGATCCGAATGTGAGCCATGGCGATCCCACCCGTTGTCGTGGCTGCCGCCCGCACAGGGTGGCGATGGCAATGGCAACGCCTGATGGGCGGACTCGGCCCCGCTGATGCAGCGGGCAATTACAANCGCCCCCCCAGCGATCCCCTNACGGGAANCGCACNGGATCCAACTGAGCTGGCCCAGCGCACAGCAGAGATGCGACCGCATCTGGTGATNGGGAGAAGCTGCCCCTGGGCCCACCGCACCTGGCTGGTTCATCAACTGCGCAACCTCGATCCAACCGTGACCCTGTTGATCGCAACNGCGGATCATCAGTCCGGACGCTGGGCGCTGAATCCGCCTTGGCAGAACTGCGACAACCTGTTGGATCTCTATCGCCTCTGCAACGCGCCGCCGTCGTACCGAGCGACGGTTCCGGTGCTGGTCGACCCCCAACAGCGGGGGATCATCGGCAACGACAGTGCCCCGCTGGTGGAACTGCTGAATCGCTGGCCTGCGCCCCCTGCTGCCTGGGATCTCGCCCCTGCTGCACTATCAGCTGACATTGAAACCTGGCAGACCCTGCTGCAGCCGTTGGTGAATGACGGGGTCTATCGCTGCGGTTTTGCCCGCAATCAAGCGGCCTACGACCGCGCTGAAGCCGNGCTGTTCGAGGCCCTAGCAACCGTTGAGCAAAGNCTCCAAAACCGTGGCCCCTGGCTCTGCGGCGAGCAGCTCACCCTCGCGGATGTGCGTCTGTTTCCCACGCTGATTCGTTGGGAACTGGTCTACGCACCTCTTTTCGGCTGCAGCCGNTNCCCCCTNTGGCATTACCCCCATCTCTGGGACTGGCGTCGCCGGTTCTATGGGCTGCCCGGGGTGGCAGCCACTTGCGATGGAGTGGCCTGGCGGCACGACTACTTCGGTGCTCTCTTCCCACTCAATGCGGGTGGGATTGTTCCGGCCGGGCCAGAGCTGAGCACACTGGTAACAAGCTCGGCACCCACGCCATGACCAGCGCCGACCCATGTTTTGAGGGCGTCTACGGCAGCTACACCATCACCGCCGCCGATCGGGAGGAGGTTCGGCGCTACCGGATCGCTCTGCTGGTGGCTGGGCTGGCGATGAGTCTGGGCCTCCTGCACTGGTGGCGATTCGGTGGAACTTGGGCCTGGATCTGGGTTGTGCCCATGGCCACAGCCTTGGGCCTCGCCTTGCAATGGATCCACATCTACCTACGCCCCTTGCACCGCACGCTGCAACTGTTCTGGCTGCTGGGCTGCCTGGGATGGTCGGGCTTGCTGCTGAGCGCCGGCCCATCCACAGCGTTGTTGACCCTGCAAGATCAACCGCTCTGGATCCTGGCGATCGGCCCGTTGTTTGCGGCCATGGCCGGCATCGGGTTCAAAGAGTTTTTCTGCTTCCAACGCCCCGAGGCGATCGGCCTCACCCTGCTGCTGCCCCTTGGGCTCATGGGTCGACTGGTGGGGTTGATCAACATCGCCACCGCTTCAGTACTGCTGAGCACCGCAGCACTGCTGTTGGTGCTGCTGGCCCTGCGCAAGTTCGGCATGGAGGCTGCGGCTGATATCGGCGACAAAAGCGTGTTTGCTTATCTGGACGGTCAATTGCCGACTGGCACGCCGTGAGTCTGATCAGCCTGGTGGGTGCGGCCAAGGATTTCGGAATCCGCACCCTCTTCTCCGAACTGGATCTTCACATTGGAGAGGGTGAACGACTGGGATTGATTGGTCCCAACGGAGCCGGCAAATCCACCCTGCTGAAAGTGCTGGCAGGCAACGAACCCTTGGGAGCCGGAGAACGACGCTGCTCGCCACGCCTGCGGGTGGAACTGGTGGGCCAAGACAGCCGGATCACGCCTGGGCTCACGGTGCTCGAGCAGGTTCTTGAGGGATGCGGTACGAAGCGGGATCTGCTGCTTCGCTTCACCGCCCTCAGTGATGCGATCGCCGCCGATCCCGACAACGAAGCAGTGCTGTCCGAACTCGGACAGCTCAGCCAGCGTATGGACGAGGAAGAGGCTTGGAGCCTCGAGCAGCAATGCCGCGAAGTGCTGCAGAAATTGGGAATCAGTGACCTGCAGCGGCCGGTGGAGGACCTATCCGGTGGTTACCGCAAACGCGTGGGATTGGCGTCAGCTCTGGTGGCCTGCCCCGATGTGCTTCTGCTGGATGAGCCCACCAACCACCTGGATGCTGCTGCAGTGGAGTGGTTGCAGAGTTGGCTGGATCGCTACCCCGGTGCCCTGGTGCTGGTCACCCACGATCGCTACGTGCTGGATCGGGTGACACGGCGCATGGTGGAGGTGGAACGGGGGCGTGCGCGCACCTATCAGGGCAACTACAGCACCTTCCTGCAGCACAAGGCTGAGGAGGAAGCTTCAGAAGCCGCCTCCGCCGCAAAGTTCAAAAGTGTGTTGCGCCGGGAACTGGCCTGGCTGCGTCAGGGGCCGAAGGCCCGCAGCACCAAACAGAAGGCTCGGCTGCAGCGCATCGAAGTGATGCGCGACCAGAAACCCGCGCAGGCCAAGGGCAAGGTTGAGATGGCAGGGATCAGCCGCCGCATTGGCAAACAAGTGATCGAAGCGGAGAACGTGGGTGTTACTGCGAACGGCAACAGAGATGGACAATCACTGCTGAAAGACTTCAGCTACAGCTTCAGCCCGGAAGACCGGGTGGGCATCATCGGGCCCAACGGCAGCGGCAAATCGACCCTGCTCGATCTCATCGCCGGACGGCGCGAACCGACCGAGGGCACGGTTTGCCTGGGCGAAACCGTGCATATCGGCTACCTCGACCAGCACACCGAGGCCTTCACCCAGGGCAAGGGGCTTGAGCGCAAGGTGATCGAGTTTGTGGAGGAAGCCGCCAGCCGCATCGACCTTGGGGGCGAACAAATCACCGCCTCACAACTGCTGGAGCGCTTCCTCTTCCCACCGGCTCAACAGCACAGCCCTCTGGCCAAGCTCTCCGGCGGAGAGCGCCGCAGGCTCACCCTCTGCCGAATGCTGATCGAGGCTCCCAATGTGCTGCTGCTGGATGAACCCACCAACGACCTCGACGTGCAAACCCTGAGTGTTCTGGAGGATTTCCTGGAGGACTTTCGCGGTTGCGTGATTGTTGTCTCCCACGACCGGTACTTTTTGGATCGCACCGTTGATCGCCTGTTCTGCTTCGAAGAGGGACGGCTGCAGCGTTTCGAAGGCAACTACAGCGCATTCCTGGAGCATCAGAGAGCTCATGAGAAAGCACAGATTGCTGCAGCCAGCTCAACGCCCAGGAAAAAGGACGACACCCAGCAGAAGAGTGCTGCAGCAGTGCAAGGCCCGAGGCGCCGGAGCTTCAAGGAGAACAAGGAGCTCAAGCAGCTTGATCAGCAACTGCCGGAGCTGGAATCCACCAAACAGGAGCTTGAACAGCGCATGACCAGCGAAGGNGCCGACATCGCCAAGCTGAGCCTGGAACTGGCCGACTTGATCACCCGCATTGAACAAGCTGAAGAACGCTGGCTCGAACTCAGTGAGCTGGCCCCTTAGGCAGGCGCCGCATCATCAACCTGTAACGAGGGATACAAGAAGGGACAGCTGCGCGTCACCCTTGGTGATGGGCTGCTATCTCTACCGCTCCAAAAGAGTGCAATCGCCGTAATGTGACCCATGGTCACGGGTTGAAACCATGAAGTCCATCGACGAGCACATCCAGAAGGATCAGTCGGAAATCGAATCGGCCAAAGCAGCTGGCGATGAAGCCAAGGTGCGTCATCTCACTGAAGAACTGAAGTCTCTCGAGGAGTACAAAGAGCATCACCCCGAAGACAAGCACGATCCAACGTCCCTCGAGCTTCACTGCGAAGCCAACCCCGACGCTGATGAGTGCCGGGTGTACGACGACTGATTCGTTCTTGAATCAATAGTCCTCGTTGAAGTCGGCGGGGCTGCCGGTCAAGCTGCAGACCACAGCCTCTTCGGCCTTCATCTCTTTCACTTCGGCAATGGGTCGTCCCATGCGACGAAGCACAGCAACTTCCTGTTGGGTCTGACAGCGGGCAATCACATCGCCCTTGCTGTTTAAGCAGGTGTAAAAGGTCATGACTATGGAAGAGACCATTCCCGTTATGGCGAGATCTGGCAACACTCACAACCGCTGGTGAGCCCGCCGACACGCTTCCGCAGCGGTGAGGCTAGATCCCTAGTTCCCTCCAGACATTCTCCAAAAGGAGGTCGAGATTGGCGCCCATGGCTGCTGAGATGCAGAGCACTGAGCGACCACTTTCTGCCTCCAGCTCCGCCTTTACCGCAGGGAGATCCTCGTCCTGGACGAGCTCCTGCTTGTTGAGCACCAACACCCGGGGGCGGTCGACAAGACCATGGCCATAGGCCTCGAGTTCCTTCTCCACCACACGAAGATCACCAACCGGATCATCGGCTCCGGCATCCACGAGATGAATCAGCAGACGCGTCCTCTCGATGTGACGAAGAAAATCGTGACCAAGACCTGCACCCTGGGCAGCTCCAGCGATCAGGCCCGGGATATCAGCGAACACGGTGCCGTCACCACTGGGACGCCGCACCACACCAAGATTGGGAACAAGCGTGGTGAATGGGTAGTCGGCGATTTTGGGCCGAGCCGCTGAGAGCACAGCGATCAACGTGCTCTTCCCAGCATTGGGGAGGCCGATGATTCCGACTTCCGCTAGCAGCTTCAGTTCGAGCTGCAGCGGCCATTCCTCTCCATCACGACCTTCGGTGAACTTCTCTGGAGCCCGATTGCGATTGCTGAGGTAATGGGCATTTCCCAGCCCGCCCCGGCCACCAAAAGCCACTGTGAGCCTTGATCCAGGCTCAATCAGATCTCCCAGCAGGATGCCCGTGCTGAGGTGACGCACCTCCGTACCGCAGGGAACTTTGATCACCAGATCCCGACCTGATGCGCCAGTGCACTTGTTCGGCCCCCCCCGCCGACCGTCATCAGCAGCAAACAGTCTTTTGTATTTGAAATCCAGCAGGGTCTGCAGATTGCTATCGGCTTCGAGCACCACAGGCCCGCCATTCCCGCCATCACCACCTGAGGGGCCACCCGCCGGCACATATTTCTCTCGACGGAAGGCGGCAATTCCGTCTCCGCCGCGACCACCCCGCACGGTGATGCGTGCCTGATCGATGAACTGCACGGGGCCGCCGGATGGATCCAATGAACAACCCTAGGATTCAGCCGATGCACGAAAGCCGTTGGCCGGGGTCCGTTTCGAAGCCCTCAGCAAGACCTACCCCGGACGACGTGGTGGCCCACCCGTTCCTGTCATCCGTGAGCTGGATCTCACCATTGAGGATGGTGAGTTTCTTGTGCTTGTCGGCCCCTCGGGCTGCGGCAAAAGCACCCTGCTTCGTCTCCTGGCCGGTCTCGACTCCCCCAGCAGCGGTGAAATCCGCATCGGGGAACGGCCCATCAGCCAGGTGAGGCCTGCCCAGCGCGACGTGGCAATGGTCTTTCAGAGCTACGCCCTTTATCCCCACCTCAGCGTGCGGGACAACCTGAGTTTCGGCCTGCGGCGCAGCCGATCACGCACCCTGATGGAGCGCCTGCAGGATCAACTGAACCGGTCGACCCGTCAGCTTCCTCAGATGTTGCGAGTCCGTTCGGCTCGCGAGGAGCGAATCGAGCAGCGGGTCCGCACCGTGGCGGAGGCCCTTGAACTGGAGCCCCTGCTCGANCGATTGCCCAAGGAACTCTCCGGAGGCCAGAAACAGCGCGTTGCNCTCGGCCGAGCCATGGCTCGGCAACCGGCGGTGTTCCTCATGGATGAACCGCTGAGCAACCTCGACGCCAAACTGCGCAACAGCACCCGCAGCCGCATCGTTGATCTGCAGCGAGAACTCGGCACCACAACGGTCTATGTGACCCACGACCAAGTGGAAGCGATGACGATGGGCCATCGCATCGCTGTTCTGAATCAGGGGCGACTGCAGCAACTGGGCTCACCGATGGAGCTGTATCGCTGGCCTTCCAATCTGTTCGTGGCCCAGTTCATCGGAAGCCCGCCGATGGCACTGCTGCCAGTGGTGGTGGGCCCAGGGGCCACGCTGCTACTGGGTGAGCGGCGGCTAGCGGTGGAGGGGCCTGTCGCGGAACTTCTTCTTCATCATGAAGGAGAACAACTCACCGCAGGGCTGCGGCCTGAAAGCTGGCGTGTGGCACCGGCAACCAATCGGAATCTGGCGGCGGAGGTGTGCCATCGAGAGGTACTTGGCAACGAGCAGGTGGTGACCTGCCGGCTCCAGGACGGCGATCACCTGGTGCAGATCCGCGCGAATCCAGACCTCGACGTTGCGACAGGGCAGACCCTTCATCTCGATCCGGATCCCAGCGGATGGCGTGTGTTCAATGCCGAGGGGGATGCTCTCACTCTCAGCATCGAGAACAGTGGCGGCCCGAAACTACCGGCGATCAACTGATCTCAGCTATTTCACCCAAACAACACTGCAGCCCGGTCCGCCATCCCCCTGTTCCGCATCAGTCACCCGTTCCACATAGGGAACAGTGTCCAACCAGGCCCGCAAACCCCGCTTGAGCTTGCCCGTGCCGATGCCATGGATCACCCAAACAGGGCCATTGGCACTGCGCAGCTGTTCTTCGACCGCCGCTTCGGCCTCGTGCACCCGCATGCCGCGCACGTCAAGGGTGTTGCGACTGGTTCGCACCTGCGATCCACCACCAAGGCCTGATCGGGCCTGCACCTTGACCACCGGCTTCGGCGGCGGATCGGGCTTGCGTCCGTCAAGACTCTCCACCGCATTCAGCTCCACCGTGCTTCGCATCACCCCACAGCGAACAGTGAGTTGAAGGCCGTCCTCGCTGATACCCAACACCTCAGCAGCCTTGCCGAGGGCCAACACACGAATCCGATCTCCCACCACCGGTCGCCAGCCCGGTTTGGGCTGGCGGCGTTCCGGCGCGGGGCGGTGATGATCTTCCAGCTTGCGCAGACGCTGCCCTGCTTTCCGAGCCGTTTCCCCATCCGCGCGGTCATCCCGCAAACGGCGGATCAGCGAACGCACTTCCTTTTGGCCCGCCCGGATTGACTGTTCCAGCCGTTGACGCCCCTGCTCCTGGCGTTCGGCGGATTGCTGCTTCTGCTTCTGCCAACGCTGCAGCAATTCATCGTGCAGCAGCTCGGTTCGGGCGAGCAGCGCAGCCGCATCCTCCGCCGCAGCCTGCTGCCGCTGCCGCTGCTCTTCCAGCCCTCGGATCACGGTGTTGACCTCTCCATCTCCTGCCGGTGCCAGCAGCTCCCTCGCCTGATCCAGCACCTTCGTGTCCATCCCCAATCGGGTGGCGATCGCCAGGGCATTGCTCCTCCCCGGAATGCCCCAAAGCAGTTCATAGGTGGGCGAGAGGGTCTCGGGGTTGAACGCCACGGAAGCGTTCTCAAACCGGGCGTCGCTGTACTTCAGAGCCTTGAGCTCTCCGAAATGGGTTGTGGCGATCGTGAGTCGCGCCCGATCCGCCAAGGCCTTCAGCAGCGCTGTGGCGAGAGCAGTGCCTTCACTGGGATCGGTTCCGGCACCCACCTCATCCAACAACACCAAAGCCGGAGCTGCACCGCTCTGCAGCGCCGTGAGGATCCTGCCGATCCGCTTCACATGCCCGCTGAAGGTGGAGAGGCTCTGCTGCAACGACTGCTCATCACCGATGTCCGCCAGCACCTGAGCGCACCAGGGCAGCGATGGCTGACCAGCACAGGGAAGAAGCATGCCCGCTCGCGCCATCAGCGCAGCCAAGCCAATGCTCTTGAGGGTCACCGTCTTCCCGCCGGTGTTGGGGCCCGTGATCGCCACCACCCGCAGGTCTGATGAAACCTCCACACTGATCGGCACCACAATCGGCCCACCAGCCTTTTTCTGCTGCCAGATCAACAGTGGGTGGCGCAAGCCTTGAAAGCGGAAGCNTGCATCCGTGCTGGTCTCCACTTGGGGAATCGNTCCACCCAGCCANCGCCCGTAACGACCACGGGCCAGGGCGAGATCCAACTGCAACAGCACCTGCACCACAACGGTGAGAGGGTCNTGTTCCTCAGCCACCGCCGCACTGAGCTCGGCGAGAACCTTGCGCTCCTCGTCTCGGATCCGAGACTCCAGCTCCACCAGCCGGTTGCCCATGGTGAGCACCGAACGGGGCTCAACGAACAGCGTGCTTCCCGAGGCGGAACTGTCGTGAACCTGACCGGGCACCTGACCAACGGCACCTGCTTTGACCGCCAGCACAGGGCGACCATGCCGTTGGGCGATCACGGTGTCNTGGAGGGCAGAACCNAGGCGTCTCAACAGCTCCTGCAGCTTGTCGCGCCGTTCCTGGCGAAGCCTCTGCCACTGCTGACGCAGACCGGCGAGAGCCGGGCTGGCTCGATCGGCCACCCGCCCCCCTTCTTCGAGGGCGAATTTNAGCCGCTGTTCCAGATCCGGCAACGTCGCCATCGTGGCGATCAGAGCTGTANAGACAGGCCGAAGCTCCGGATCATCAATCTGACGGCGCAGACGCCTGGCAGCCGAGAGGGTATCGGCCACGCCGAGCAACTCTTCACCGGATGCCACCCCACCTTTGCTGCATCGCAGCAGCACAGGGGAAAGATCCTGCACACCGCGGAAACTGAGGCCCCCTTCGCTGAGGTCATCCAACACCGCCATCTCAACGGTTTCTGCCAAGCGGGCACGGCTGGCCTCGGGCGTGGCAGGCAGNGGCANCTGGCGNGCTGCCAACCGACCCATCCCGGTGCTGGCAAAACCACTGAGGTGCTCGCAGACCCGNGGCCACTCGAGCAGNTCAAGGGTCTCCTTCAATGCACGCTCGTGCACCGAGATCGAATCAACCGCAGTTGGAAGGGATTCCACCGGGAGGTTCATAAAGCATTTCCAACCAGTTCCCTTCTGGATCCTTGAGATAAAACGACGCCGTTCCGTCGCGGTGGTCGTGCACCGCGCCGACATGAACGCCCTGNGCCTTGAGACGGTCGTGAATCACATCCACCTCAGCGCGATCACGGAAATGGAAGGCGAAGTGGGGCCCGGCTGCTTTGTAACCCGGCCCGAGTAGAGCCAGACCATCCCGGCCTTCGCCGGCTTCGAGATAACACCAGTCGTCGGCCTGCCAAACCAGGCGCATCCCGAGGTCGGTGTAGAAAGCGACGGCACGATCGACATCCTGAACACGAATCGCGACGTGGCCGAGACGATCCACGACAGCTTGTTGATCAACCGTCGCCATCTGATCAGGCCTCCTTCAGCCAGGCAGCAGCATCACAGGCGTGATACGTGAGGATCAGATCAGCACCNGCGCGCTTGAAGCTCAGNAGCGTCTCNAGNACNACGGCCTTCTCATCGATCCAGCCGCGTTCTGCTGCTGCTTTCACCATCGAGTATTCGCCGCTGACGTTGTAAGCAGCGATCGGCAGTTCCGACTCACCACGCAATCGGTGGATGATGTCGAGATAAGCCAGGCCCGGTTTCACCATCATGATGTCGGCCCCCTCCTGCTCATCCAGCTGGGCTTCAGTGATGGCTTCCCGAGCATTGGCGGGATCCATCTGATAAGTGTCTTTGTTCTTGGGNATCGGCTTGCTGCCGGCGGCGCGGGGGGCTGAATCCAGAGCCTCGCGAAACGGGCCGTAATAAGCCGANGAGTATTTCGCGGTGTAGCTGATGATCCCCACATGCTCAAAGCCGGCATCNTCGAGAGCTTCGCGGATGGCACCAACGCGGCCATCCATCATGTCGCTGGGACCAATCAGATCAGCACCAGCTTCGGCCTGCACAANCGCCTGACGGCACAGCAATTCAATCGTTTCGTCATTGAGCACCACACCNTCAGAGCTCACGATGCCGTCGTGCCCATCGCAGGAATAAGGATCCAAGGCGACATCCGTCATGATCGCCATCTCCGGGATGGCCTGCTTGATCTGACGAATCGCCCTGGGGATCAAACCGTTTTCGTTGAAGCACTCTGNACCGTCTTCGGTTTTGAGGCCTTCAGCCACTTTCGGGAAGAGAACAATGCAACNAACTCCCAGATCCCAGGCCCGCTGCACTTCACCGGTGAGAGCAGCAAGGCTCCAGCGACTGGCACCGGGCATCGCACCAATCGGTTCCACCTCTGCACCTTCATGAACGAACAGGGGATAGATGAAATCCGCTGCAGAGATGCTGTGCTCGCGCACCATGGCGCGCAACGCAGGGGTACGACGCAGACGGCGAGGGCGGTAGGTGAGCTCCATCAGACCCGGGAACCAAGGGACGATCGTACGGTCTGCGCCCTACAGAGCGGCAGACCGTAACCAGGCGTGGCGTGGATTCTCACTGCGCTTTGTTCGGAGTTGTTCCAAGAGCTGACGCTCCTCATCACTCCAGGAGGCCGGCATCGCCAGGGTGAGGGTCAGCAGCAGATCGCCGCGGCCCGATCGGGAGGGCCATCCCTTGCCTTTTAGCCGCAAACTGCGGCCTGGAGCTGTTCCAGCGGGGATCGTGACCTGAGCTTCTCCATCAGGGGTCATCACAGTGACCATCCCTCCAAGAGCCAGTTCATCGAGGCTCACCGGCAGATCAGCGCGGAGCTGATCACCCTCGAGCTGCCAAACCGGGTGATCCTTCACCTGGAGATTGAGATAAAGATCTCCACGGCGACCGGTTCCTGGCTGCACATTGCCTTTGCCCTTGAGGCGAAGGCGAGAACCGTTTTTCACACCGGCAGGGATGCGCACCTGAACGCGTTCGTTGTTCACCGACAGGGTTCGTTCACCCCCACGGAAAGCCTCCGAAAAGGTCACGTTCACAGACGCTTCCGCATCCAGATTCACTGGAGGCCGCCCTGCCTGGGCACCCCGTGGAAAACCACCACCGGCAAAGCCACCTCCCGGGAAACCGGAGCCGCCCCCCGGGCCTCCGAAACGTCCGAGAAGATCGTTGATGAAATCGTCGAAATTGCCGTACCTGCCGAAATCAACATCCATGCCAGGGGCACCGCCGCCCATCCCCCCAGCCTGATTCCAGTACTGACCGAACTGCTCGTAGCGACGCCGTTTATCCGGATCAGAGAGCACCTCATAGGCCTCGCTGATTTCCTTGAATCGAGCTTCGGCGTTGGCATCCCCTGGATTCACATCCGGGTGGTATTGGCGGGCAAGCTTCCGAAATGCCTTCTTGATCGCATCAGCATCGGCACTGCGGTCGACACCGAGCACTTGGAAATAGTCCTTGTATCCGCTGCCGGCCATGGGAACTCATCCGTGTACCCAGTGTCTTCGACTGGGGGCTTTCGTTGCCGGTTCCCCATGGAGGGAAGCCCGAACGCCTTGATGCGACCTAGCTTCGAACCACTGGAGAGAGACAGATGAAGTCCCTGACCACGACGGCACTGACCTGCCTCACGCTGATCGGTGGTTGCCTGCTGTCCCCCGTTCAAGCCAAGGAATGGACAGGGACCATCGGGGAACCGCTACGGGACTCCAGCCCCCTAGCCCGCCAACTGGCGGACCACCTGAACAGCATCGGGGCCCGGTTCTATGGAGCCTGGACCTGCCCTGCCTGTTTCCGCCAGATGAACCTGTTCGGCAAGCAGGCAGGAGCCGTCGTTCCGTATGTGGAATGCCGCAAACCAACCCAGCTGCCTGCGCAGGCGGAAGCCTGTGTAGCCGCTGAGATTCGCGCCTATCCCACCTGGGTGCTTCCAGATGGCAGCCGCCGGATCGGCATTCAATCGCTTGAAGCGTTGAGCAGCTGGAGCGGTTTGAATTGATATGGCGTTGATCCACGGGCTGCACAGCCGCAATATCAAAGGAGACCTGCTCGGCGGGCTCACAGCTGCAGTGGTGGCCCTTCCTCTGGCTCTGGCGTTCGGAAATGCAGCGCTGGGCCCAGGTGGTGCCATCTACGGCCTCTATGGAGCAATCGTCACCGGCTTTCTGGCGGCCTTACTCGGCGGCACTCCAGCACAGGTGAGTGGCCCGACAGGGCCGATGAGCGTCACGGTGGCGGGCATCGTCGCCAGCATGGCGGCTCTGGGTGTGAACCAGGATCTGGGCGCCGGCGAAATTCTGCCGACGGTGATGGCTGCCGTTGTGATCGGCGGCATCTTTGAAGCGCTGCTGGGGGTGCTGCGCCTCGGCCGCTACATCACCCTTGTTCCCTATTCCGTTGTTTCGGGCTTCATGTCCGGAATCGGATTCATCATCCTGGTTCTGCAGCTGGGTCCCTTCATCGGGGTATCAACCACCGGTGGTGTTGTGGGTTCCTTGCAGACTCTGATCAATAACCCTGGCCTGAATCCAGCCGCCCTCGCTGTTGGCGTGATGACCCTGGCGGTTGTATTTCTCACGCCATTGCGGATCCGCCAGTGGATTCCAACACCGCTGCTGGCGCTGTTGATCGTCACACCCCTATCGGTGGTTTTGTTCAATGACGACCGCTTGCAGGCTCTGGGCCTTGAACCCATCAACCGCAT